>NZ_RZSU01000004.1:0-138684 GCF_003997585.1 Mesorhizobium sp. M5C.F.Cr.IN.023.01.1.1
ATTGGCAAGCGTGCGATCGGCGAGCGCGACGGTGCGCGGCGCGCGGAGGCTTTGCGGAAGACTGTTGGAGGCAGCGGTGAGCGAAGTTCCCACCGAATGGAGGCCCGCCACGGTCGCCACCGACCACAGAGCGATCGCAACGCCAACAACGGGAATCGCGGCCCAGCGCCGGCCGGGCCTCATCGAAATCAGTCCAGTATCAGGACTGTCACCCCGGTTTTTCAAACGCACAAACGCCATACAACCAACCTCAATCGGCCTTGCGGCATGCGGGGCTCGCAGCCGTCACAATCACAGTCGTCTGGTGCCCCCTGCACGCTTCACGTCTGTTGCCGATTGATTCAAAAGATGGACAAACTTGGTTAACCAATCCCTCTACCGATCGCCAATTGGGCGAAGGTCGATTTCAAAAAGCTCCCTCCAAAACTAAAAAAATGGTAGAAATGCCCTCCATGTCAGGCTTTGCTGCCCGTTTTTGCAGGCCGAGTCAACAAAGCGAAAGGACTAGACCTTGCCTAGGCAGGCCTCAGCTGAAGGCTGTTTCAGATAAAAAGCATCGCATCACCCGTGACCGTCTGCGCGCAGGCTGCGCTGCCAACGCAGCCTTTGCATACAGGTAAATTCGTTTTTTGCTAATATATCTTGGCCATGCACATTTGTGCGCGACCAACAAAAGGGAGGATGCGATGGAAACCATGAATCGCAGGTCTGCAATTGCGCTCGGAGTCACGGCCGCCGCAGTTACGCCTCTGTTCGCTTTGGCGGGATCCGCAACGGCCAAGGAGTACGGCCCGAATGAAGGCAAGGAGATTGCGCCCGGCGTCAGAGTGGTGGAGGTCGGCACTGGCAACTCCGACATTCCCGCTTACAAGAGCATCTCAATCGTCGACGTGGTCTTTCAGCCCGGAGCAGTGGCTCCTGAAATGGTCATGGACAACGACATGGTCTGCACGATCGCTGCCGGCGAATTCACGATCAAGAAAGCGGACAAGGAATTCAAACTCAAAGAAGGCGACATGTACACTTGCGCCAAGGGCAAGACCGACGGTGCCACGAACACAAGTGCCGCGGTCGGCGTGCATCGCATTGCGATCCTGATACCTGCCAGCGTATGAACCGAAAAATGAGGCCCGCGACCTCCGCCGGAGGCGCGGGCCTTGTCATCGCGTGCGCACGCCTATGCAGCGCGCAGGTTTTCCGCCGGGCGCAAGTTCTGGTTCATGCGGAACAGATTCAGCGGATCATATCGCTGCTTGATTTCCAGAAGCCGCCGATAGTTGCCGCCATAGGCTGCTTCGACCCTGTCGACCTCGTCGCCCGGCATGAAGTTCACATAGGCCGTGCCGGCGGCATAGGGCGAGGCCGCCTCGTAAACACCGCGCGCCCAGTCGATGCAGGCGCGGTCCATTTCCGGTTCGCGCCAGCGGGCGTGAACATTCATGACGTAATGCGCGCTGCGCTGCGGAAACGCCGTTGCATCCGCTGCCACCCGGCCCGCGGCACCGCCGATATGGGCGAAGAATATCTCGCATTCCGGCCCCGGAAGCCTGGGTATCGCGGCCGTGACGACCCCGATCGCGCTGTCTGAAAGCTCGGTGAAGTCATGGCTCTTCCAGTAGTTTCGGGCGCCGGGCGTCAGCAACGGATCGAATGCCTGCTCCCAGCCGGTGAACGGGTTGGGGCCGACCACATCGGCAATCGGTGTGCCGATGGCTCGAAGCCTTTGCGTCGCTTTCTCGCCCTCCTGAAGGTCGCCGCAATAGCACATGGCCAGGACCAGCACCTCCTTGCCATGCCATTCGGCCGGCAGGAACGGCAGCGGCGGCGCCTGCCGCATGACCACCCAGCAGGTCAGCTCATTGGGCGCTGCTTCGAGCGCGGCTCGGTATTCCCGCAACACGTTTTCAGCATCGGCGAAGGGATGGACGACGAGCCCCGACAGCACCTGCGGACCGACTTGGTGGAGTTTGAACTCGAAAGCCGTGACGACGCCGAAATTGCCGCCGCCACCGCGAAGCGCCCAGAACAGGTCCGGGTTTTCGGTCTGGCTGGCGCGCAGCAGCTTGCCGTCGGCGGTAACCACATCGGCGCAGAGAAGATTGTCGACGGTCAAGCCGAATTTCCGCGTGATCCAGCCGAAGCCGCCGCCCAGCGTCAGGCCTGAAATGCCGGTGGTTGAGTTGATGCCGGTCGGCACCGCCAGTTCGAAGGCCTGTGTTTCCGCGTCGACGTCGGCGAGCGTCGCGCCAGGTTCCACCCATGCCCGCCGCGTCGCCGGATCGACCCGCACCGACTTCATCAGCGACAGATCGATCATTAGGCCGCCGTCGCAGACGGCGCTGCCGGCGATGTTGTGGCCGCCGCCGCGAACCGCGACGAGCAGCCTGTTTTCCCTGGCAAAATTGACGGCGGCGACAACGTCGGCGGCACCGGCGCAGCGCACGATCAGCCCTGGCCGCCGGTCGATCATGGCATTCCAGATGCTGCGTGCCTCGTCATAGGCGGCGTCGCCTTCCCTCAGCACGGTGCCGCGCAATTGCGCCGAAAGCGCGTCCAGGGCCGCGGCATCGACTGTCGTCTTGCCGCGTTCAAGCGTGGTGAGGCTCATGCTGTTCATGGTTTCCTCCCGATTGTTTTTTGAGCCGTTTTCCCTCCACCCGTTTCCAAGTTTGCCCTTATATTAGAGGTCAAGCAAGTTCCTAGTGGCTTGCCGGGCGTTATTGCGCGCGCGTCGGCGGCCGCGCTCAATCGGATGAGATATGACCCAGACGGCCGATTTGCGAGGAACGCAGACGCAGCTTGCTCGCCAGCATACCGCCCGATCTCACCTTCAGCCCGTCCGGGCAGGCAGTAGGCCGCAACGGCGTCGCCCGCCCGCCAGACCTGTGGCTGTCACCGGCAAGGACATCGCTCATGTCGAGGCGCACTGCACGTCTTCCTCGATCCGGTGTCGCGCAGACGGGCCGTCGCTTCTAAATCGACGATGATGGCGAGCCACAGGCCGGCAATTCCGGCCCGTGGTGATTTGCCGATCAACAATCTTCGCTAGTCTTTTTCATTTGGCCGGGGGCGGCGGTCTTGGCGTCCGTGTCCTGCTGACCAGGAGCGGCCTCTTTCGCGCTGCCGGTCTGCTGGCCAGGTGCGCAATCCTTGGCCGAGTTCGGATTGGTGCCGCTGGTGGTGGTCGAGTCAGTTCCCTGATCGGTTGTGGTAGTGGAGTTGGCTCCCTGATCGGTGGTGCTAGGCATGGTCGTGGTCGTCGAGGTTCCGCTTGTCGTCTGGGCAAGTGAAAGCCCGGATGATACTGCCAGCATGACCGACGCCAGAAGGATGCGTTTCATCGTCGTTCTCCTGTTCCGAATGCGCGGAATGCGCTGGCGAACCAACAGCGAGACAGGCGGAGTGTTCCGCGAAAAGTTCAACTTTTTGCAACCCCCGCCTAACAGTCAGCTCTCATTGGGACTAAAGGCCGGAGACTAAAGGCCCGGATAAAAAAGCGCGCCGGCAGGCAAAACGGAGATGGGTACTGGATCGCCGTAAGGCGGTCTCCGCCGGTGCGGTCGAGGAACTACGCAGCGGTCCGCGGAGTTAGACATATCAGCAACCAATGCATAGGAGAGCTCTGATGGCACCGCGCAGAAAACCCGACGATCCATCCGAAGGCCCGACAATTGAACAGCAGGACTGGGACGCGATTAAAGGCGGCGAAATTATGCCAGACAGCGTGCCGGGAAACGGCGACATCCGGTACGACCTCGAGAAGGAGGCTGAACTGCCCGAGGAAGACGACGACAATCCGTACCAGGAAAGTGACGAGGCGTTGCCGGACGACGAAAAGGAACGCGCCATCTCGCGCAACCCCTCGAAGCAAGATATCGACGAGCCGTGACGGCAGCATCCAATGGCGCAGCTAGCCGGCCCGTTCCGGGTAGGCCAAATTCCATGAAAGTTCCTGCAGCAACAGAAAAGGCCCCGCGGGGAGGAAGCGCGGGGCCTTTGTCCGAACGCCGTGCGAACGGCTTTCCAGTCGCTGTAAAACGACTGTGCTTCCAACCGTGGCTGGCGGATCTTGTTCCATCGAAACCGAAAAAAGATGGCACTCGTTCGCTGCTTCGCAGCATTGCTGGCTTGGATTGTCATCGGCTCAATCACAATTTCTGTCTGATGGAACAACTCCAAAAAGCGCTCGTTGGAGAATCATCGCAATCAGCGAGGCAACTCGAATGGAGACCCACCATGATGAAGAAAATTCTTTCTGCAACCGTACTCAGCATCGCCCTTGCCACTTCGGCGATGGCGCAATCAACCGGCACAGGATCCGGCACCAGCGATCCGGGAGCGGGCACCGGGACAGGCACTGGCACGATGGCTCCCGGCACCGATACTACAAATCCTGCCGATCCAAACGTAACCGGTTCAACAACCACAGGCACCGACGGCATGGCTGACCGGTGCAAGGACGCGACGCAGGCCGATATGAACACTGCCAGTGGCACTGCAACTTCGGATAGGGAGGATTGCCCCGAGTAACGGAGCCAAGGCTCCCTGAGGGCCGCGGTGGCTTGCCGCGGCCAGTCAGACAAAGCCGGGAACCGGCTTTGTCTTCCCACTCAGTTGCGCGCCTAAGGTGAGTGCTTGCGGGAAATTCCGGACAATCGCCGCCATCCAGGTTGCGCTGCCTGGACTAACGGCAATCCCAGCAAGTACGGCCGCGGCGTAGACCCGAGTTGAAAACAGACTTTTCCAGGCCGCCTCATAGCGTCTGCCGGCAGCCTCGCGCCCTGCACGGCCGCCGGGCGCGCATGCGAGTTCGCAGGCCAGCAGCCAGCCGGACTGAAGCGCCATCGAGATGCCCTCGGCGACAACGGGATGGGACTCTCCGGCTGCATTGCCGACGCGGAAGATGTCCCGTTCGTAGCAGGAGCGAATTCCCGGCCGGATCGGACCTGCGGCAAGCCACGAACCGTCGGCGTGAGCTGACTCCAGGGCATCCCTGACACCCCGGCAGGATTCCCTCAGATGACGGGAGACCGCATCGGCCGCCGACAAATGGCTCTGCTGGTTGGGGCCAGACTGTTTGCGCAACCGTGCGAGCATATCGCGCCGAATGCAGCACGAAATCGACAGCCGGCCATGATCGGCCGATACCATGCCGCCATAACCACCGGGAAAGACCAGCAGGGGCATCAAATCAGGCGCCAGGGACGAGCCGGTGAAATGCGCCTTGAAGCCGAGCAGGTCCGAAGGGCGGTTGGTCTTCCCGAGCTGGCTGGGCAGCGGTCCTGGTTCCCAGGAGCCGTGTGCGGCGACAATCACTGGCGCACGCAACATTGTCGTTTCGTTCCCGGCTTGAATTCGCACCATTTGCATCTCGCCATCCCGGTCGATGGCGACGGCGCGGCAAGGCTGAAAGATTTCGGCGCCCGCCGATCGCGCCACCTGCAAAAGCAGACAGTCGAGAATATCCCGGCCGAGCGCCCGGCCGAAGCCAGGGTTGGCAGAAGGCCCATCTTTCGCGCGAGGCATGGGCGCCTCGACACTAGCTTCGCCGGAAATGAAGCCGACACGGCGGATTTCGGGGCCGGCATTGGCACGCCAGGCATCGCCGATTTCCAGCTGGTCCAGAAGCGCAAGATTGCTTGCCGATATATATTCACCGCAGACCTTGTGGCGCGGGAACGCGCTCTTTTCCACAATAGCCACGTCCCATCCGCGCCGGGCCAGCGTCAGCGCGACGGACGTGCCCGCCGGGCCGGCGCCTATGATGACCGCGTCATGGGTCGACAATCGCGTCATAGGTCATCACACCGGTACCGACGAAAATGTGGGAAAAAAGGCCGGCGCGCCGTTCCTCGACCGGCTTGCCGTTTGCTGCGAGCCAGAGACCGGAAAGCTCGCTGCCGCGAAAGCCGGCACGCACGCTTTGAGCCGCGTCGTTTCGAGTGACGTCATTGGCGCCGATTGCCGGCAGAAGACGCGTCGCGGCCAACGCCAGTTTCGCCCGCAACGGCTCTGTCGCCACGAGCAGCGGGGCCTTCGGCGCCATCAGCGAAAACAGACGCACGAGCTCGGCATCGTCAAAATGATGCAGAAACAGATTGACGGTGATCGCGTCGAACCGCGTCCCCTCATTCTTTCTCGCCCAGTCGAAGACATCGGCGGTGACGCCTTCGACCGCCCATCCCAGCCTGTCAAAATCACCACGCAATTGCGCGGTGATGAGGTCGACGCGGTCGAGCATTACCAGTTCGACCCCAGGCCAATGCCCGGCCATGCGCCGCGCTATCGCCAGCATGAAGGAGCCATCGCCGGCGCCGATCTCCAGAATCCGGCGTGGCGGGTTTGGCACAAATTTCCGGAGCAGCGACGCCATGATCCTCGCCTGAAACATCAGGGCGTTGATGCGACGGAGGTCGCGGCGCGCGGCAAGCGCTCGCGGATCGTCGCCCGCAAGTCCGTCGAGGATTTCCGGCTCAAGCTGGCGCTGCTCCAGGCCGCTCATGACACCGTTCGGAAAAGCATGGTTTCGGCCGTCAGCCCGGGTCCGAACGACATGCCGCAGCCGAGTTGGCCTGGTGGCGCCTTCAACATCTCTTTCATCACGAACATGACGGTCGCGGACGACATGTTTCCGTACTGGCGCAACACCTCGCGCGATGGCTCCAGCGCGGTGGGTGCAAGCTTCAGGGCCCTTTCGACGGCGTCGAGAACCGAACGTCCACCCGGGTGCACGGCCCAGAGGTCGATCGCCTCGGTCGGCCGGTCGCCGAGGATGGCATCTTGGTTGCTCCGCAACGCCTCATGGATCGCTGCCGGGACTTGGCCGGAAAGAACCATTTCGAAGCCGTTGTCGCGAATGCTCCAGCTCATCAGATCCCGCCGCTCGTTCGCCACGATACAGTAAAAGCTTTCGAGCTCGATGCCGTGCGGCTCGGCGGTGACGAGCGCAGCCGCACAGCCGTCGCCCCAGAGGCAGAACGACAGCAGCTTTTCCAGCCCGCTGGATTCCCGCAGATGCATCGTGCAGAGTTCGATATTGACCAGCAGGACCCTCGCCTGCGGGTCGGAGCGGACGATGTGGCGGGCAAGCTTGAGGCCATTAATCGCCGCGTAGCAGCCCATGAACCCGATCATCGTGCGTTCAACCCCTTCCGGCAGGCCGCATCGCGCAACCAGCTCCAGGTCGATGCCCGGGGCTGAAAAACCGGTGCAGGTGGTAACGATAAGATGGGTGATGCGGGAAACGCCGGCATCAAGCTCTAATCCCTCGACGCCTTTTTTCGCCAGAACAGGTGCGGCATCTCCGAACATTGCCATTCTCTCGGCCGTTCCAGGAAAGGCGCCCCGGATGAACCTCCCGGCCAGGTCTGCTGACGGTCCTTCGGGGTCGCTGGCAGGTGCAAAGCAGGAATAGCGGTGCTCGATGCCGGCGAGGTCAGCCATGCGTTTGAAAATTCTTCGGCGATCGGCGGCAAGCATGGAGGCCGCGAAACGCACATAGAATTGATGAACGTCGTGCTCCGGCACCGCTGTCGCGATCCGGTTGATATACGCTTTGGCCGGCATATTCTGTCTCCTCGGCGTGTGCACGGTATATTTTGGGCCACCGCCGGAGGTTGTGTGGTCATCGGCACCAGATGTTGGACATCAGGTTTTGAGTGTTGTTCGATGAACGTTTCTGAGAACTGATTTCATCCCGAGGTTCAGCATGTGCTGCTGCCGGGCGATGCTGCGGTTCGCCGGCACTAGGAACATAGGCTCCGTTACCGAGGCGTCCACCAAGAGCCCCGCGCTTCGGGCCGAGGCGCCATTGCGTCCGGCCCTCACCGGGAACGGTCTTTTTGCTGATCGGTGGAACATTAGGGCATACTAACAGTTGTAGGATGACAGCGAATATCTCCCGGATATTGGCTGCCGGATCGGGGCCCGTACCCCGTCGGCCCGCGCTCCTCCAGAGGCGCGGGCTTCCCCGATCCTAGGAACAATTGCCGGCTTGAAGCCCGATTTTGGGAACAATGGCCAGCTGCCATAGGGCTCGCGGTAAAGACAAGGAGAGCTGTCATGAACAATATAATCTGGCTGGTCGGGGCCGTCATTATCGTAATAGCGATACTCAGCTTCCTTGGGCTAGGTTAGGATACGCCTTTTAGCGAAAATCCGACGCGTGAATAGGCAGCTACTTGGGTCGGCTCTGGAACCCACATGGGGTCTGCAGGCGCAGCAGCTATCCGGCCTAACGACCCCGCTCCTTCACGGGGCGAAGTTCCCTGCCCGATCGATACCATCCAAGAACCAGCGCTCTCATTTGACGCCGCCTCTCCTGCCTTGAGCGGGTGACGTCCCGCGTCCGCTCGAGTTTGCGTCGTTTCCGTATGGTCCCAACCTACCGCTGCGCCCTTTCTCGGCTGAGAGGAGCTGCGGCGCGTGAAAATCACCCTCGGGCGGTTGACCTTCCAGCAGCTGGAAGGTCTATTTCCCTTTCGAACGGAGATTTTCATCATGAACATTGGCATCGCATCCGAGAAATCCGGCCTGCCGTCCAAGACGATACGCTACTACGAGGACATCGGGCTTTTGCGCCCGGCCCGGACAGACAATGGCTATCGCGACTATTCGGTAGCCGACATCCACCGCCTCCGGTTTCTGCAGCGCTCGCGCAGCCTGGGTTTTTCGGTTGACGAATGCCGCCAGTTGCTGTCGCTCTATCAAGACAAGGACCGCGAGAGCGCCGACGTCAAATCTATCGCCGAAGCCAAGTTGCAGGAGATCGACAGGAAGATCGCCGAACTCGTGGGATTGCGTGGCCTGCTTCATCATTTGGTCGAGCACTGTCATGGCGACGAGAGGCCGGACTGCCCGATCATCGACGAATTGGCGGGAGAGGGCATGGTTCAGTGAAGTGGACCGCCGTAGTGATGCTGTCGCTTGCCTGCGCCTCCGCGGTGGTGGCCGCGGCCGGACCTGACCCAATCGTCGCGACGCGCCAGTCCTCGATGAAGGAGATGGCCGCTGCCGCAAAGACGATCGCCGGGATGTTCGATGGCAAGCTGGCCTATGACGCTGCGGCGTTCAAGGCGGCGGCGGGGACGTTACGTGCCCGCACCGGCCCTGCCCTCATTGCGGAATTTCCCAGCGCGACATTGGGTGCGCCTTCGGGCGCCAGGTTGGAAATCGACCAGGCCCGTTCGGAATTCGAGGCGCTGGCCCGTCACATCGGGACGCTGGCGAGCACACTGGCCGCCAAGGCCGAGCGGGCGCCCGCCAGTATCACCGACGACATGAGGATGGGTTCCGGCCCGGCGATGGGCGGCGGCAGCCTGCTTGGCAAGCGGCCGGCAGCGGCAGAAGGCGATCCTGCCAAGGCTCCCGCCGAGCACCTCCTGCATCTTATCCTGCAGGATTGCTCAAGCTGTCATTCGAAGTTCCGGCAGAAGGTCCTGTGATCGCCGAGCGATCCGCGAGATCACCGGATGGCTGATTGGCCGGGTGCGGCGCTGATTGACGTTGCGGTGCCTTTTGTTCATTGTCCTGTTGCTGCCTCCGAGGTTCAGCAATGAAGCGCAGTCTCGCTTTCGGTGTGATTGTGATCGCCGTCGTCGGCCTGCTGGGCGGCAGCGCACTTTTGATTGCTGGCCAGTCCAGAGTCTCGCAAGACGCGATCCAGTCATCGGTTATCCGCACCCCTGGATTGATTGACAGCGCCTGGAAGCTCCCCGTGGCTGCCACTTTCAATGCCGACGTCACATGGCAATCAAACGGATCAAGGTGCGGCCCGGCAAGTGTCGCAAACACATTCCGCTCCATCGGCGAGGAGGAGACAACCGAAGCCGAAGTCCTCGCCGGAACCGGAAAGTGCTGGACAGGCTTTTGCATCATCGGGCTCACGCTGGACGAGCTTGCCGAGGTCGCTCGAACGAACACCAGGCGGAAGGTTTCCGTGCTTCGGAATTTGAGCGCTGATGCGTTTCGCGAGCACATGAAGCGGGCCAACGATCCCGGCCGCCGTTACATCGTCAACTTCACCCGTGAGAAGATTTTCGGCGCCGGCGCTGGCCATTTTTCCCCGATCGGAGGATATCTGGAGGCCGAGGACATGGTCTTCGTCCTCGACGTAAACGAGGACTACAAGCCCTGGCTGATCGAGCGTGAGCGCCTGTTTTCAGCCATGAACACAATCGACAGCGATGGCGACAAAAAGCGCGGCTTGCTGCTTATCGAGTAGCACGGTCGCAAGCAGTTTCGCAGACCGCCAACGAGCGTAGTGCCCCCCGGCTCGGGCGCCGGGGCTGGGGCAATCTCGCCGTGCTGCAAAAAGGCGGTCAGGGATGCGCTGGTCGAGGCGTTGTCGGGCTTCCTCAAGGAAGTCGCCGGCGGTAGCTATCTCAGCGACGCCGAAGTCGCCGGCATTGCGAAAGCGGAGCTCGAGGAGTTTCGCGCGCCCTCGACGCAGCGCGCTATTAAATTAAGCTGCCTTAATCCATGAGCCGAGCCACTGCGGCTGCTTTCAATCGACCAGCACGGCGACCACTGCGGTGCAGTCGCCCGCCTTGACCAATCCGGGAAAATGCCGCGCGGCCAGCATGCCGCCCATTCTTGCCCTGATCTCTTGAGGTGCGGCACCGGTGCGGCCGATGGAGTGGATGCGCGCCAGGACCTGGCCCTCTTCGACAGGTTCGCTCAGATCGATCATCGTTTCGATCATCCCATCGTCCTCGGCGAACGAGAAGCAATCGCCCGACGGCATGTCTAGCCAGCGGGTCGGCTGCATCTCGACCGCACCGGCGACAATGCCGCCATGGCGCAGCACATTGAGCACGCCGCGACGAGCGATCCGCACCGTTTCCGCGCGGGAGGTGCCACCGCCGCCAAGCTCCGTGGTGATGAACAGCTTGCCCATCTCTTCGGCGGCAGTGTCGAACATGCCGACCGCATCGATCTCCAGCATCTTCATCGACCACGGCGCCGAGAACGCTTCGACCGCCGCGAACCCCTTCGCTTCCAGCACTTTGTCGGGCCGGATATGGGCGGCACAGAACGGCACGAAGTCGAGCGTTTTGCCGCCGGAATGGAAGTCGAGCGCGATATCGGTGCGCGGCAAAAGTTCGCGCTGGAAGTAATCGGCGATCTTCTCGGTCACCGTGCCGTCGGGCCGGCCGGGAAAGCTGCGGTTCAGATTGCCCTTATCGATCGGCGAGGTGCGGGTGCCGGCACGGAACGCCGGATAGTTCATCGCCGGCACGATGATCACCGTGCCGCTGACGTGCTTCGGATCGAGCGTACGGGCGAGATCGTAGAGCGCCAGCGGCCCCTCGTATTCGTCGCCATGATTGCCGCCGGTGAGCAATGCGCTCGGCCCGCTGCCGTTGCGGATCACGCAGATCGGGATCATCACCGATCCCCATGCCGAATCGTCACGGCTGTAAGGCAGCCGCAGGAATCCGTGCTGCACGCCGTCGCGGTCGAAATCGACGGTCGGCGTGATCGGTGAGGGGCGAAGGCTGGACATCGGGCTCAATTCTTCACCACCAGCTTGCGCGGCACATTGGCCAGGCACTCGACCCCTGTCTCGGTGATCAGGATGGATTCGGTGATCTCGAGCCCCATCGTCTCCAGCCACAGGCCGGTCATGAAATGGAAGGTCATGCCCGGCTTCAGCTCGGTGCGGTCGCCGGGGCGCAGGCTCATGGTGCGCTCGCCCCAGTCCGGCGGATAGGAAAGCCCGATCGGATAGCCGGTGCGGTTGTCCTTGACGATGCCGTATTTCTTCAGCACCGCGAAGAAGGCGTTGGCGATGTCCTCGCAGCTGTTGCCAGGCTTTGCCGCGGCAAGCCCGGCCTCCATGCCTTCCAGCGTCGCCTTTTCGGCATCGAGGAATTCCTGTGTGGGTTTACCAAGGAACACAGTCCGGGAAAGCGGACAGTGATAGCGGTTATAGCAGCCGGCAATCTCGAAGAAGGTACCCTCGCCCGACTTCATCGGCCGGTCGTCCCAGGTCAGATGTGGCGCCGACGCATCGGGGCCCGATGGCAGCAGCGGTACGATCGCTGGGTAGTCACCACCGATCCCGTCGACGCCGCGCGTGCCGGCATCATAGATCTCGGCGACCAGGTCGCATTTGCGCATGCCGACTTCGATCTTGTCGACGATACGCTGGTGCATCGCTTCGACGATCCGGGCGGCCTTGCGCATATAGTCGATTTCGGTCGGGCTCTTCACCGCACGCTGCCAATTGACGAGTGCCGTGGCATCGACGAAGCGGGCGTTGGGCAGATGCTTTTGCAGCGAAGCAAAGGCGGCGGCCGAGAACCAGTAATTGTCCATCTCGACGCCGATGCTGAGCTTGCCCCAGCCGCGATCGGCCAGCACCTGCGAGAGAAAATCCATCGGGTGGCGTTCGGTCGACTGCACATAGTGGTCGGCATAGCCGACGATATTGTCGTGCGCGAGATACGCGGTGCGCTTGGCGCCGTTGGCGTCCTGACCGCGCCCGTACCACACCAGTTCGCCCGACGGCGGCACGATGACGGCCTGATGCACGTAGAACGACCAGCCGTCATAGCCGGTCAGCCAGGCCATATTGGACGGATCGCTGACGATAAGGAGATCGACACCCTTGGCCTCCATGGCCGTCCGTGTCTTGGCGAGGCGATCCGCATATTCGCCGCGCGAGAATTTGAGATTGGGCTGCATTGTTCTTGGTCCTCGTTTGTTGGGCCTTGCGGCCAGCATCAGCTTTCGAAAATTGTCCCGGCATTCCCCGCCCGCGCACGGTCGCGGGCGAGCGTGGCGATCGCCGTGTCCTGGACGCCGGTGCCGGTCAGGTCGGCGATGGTGATGTCGCTGGCTGAGCGCCGGCCGTGCTTTTCGCCGGCGATGATCTGGCCGAGTTCGGTCACTTCGGCATCGGCCGCCATCACGCCCGCCGCGATGGCATGGTGCAGTTCGCCCAGCAGCCGCGTCTGTTTCGCGCTGTCGGCGACGTAGAGATCGGCCATGCGCAGGATCGCCGGAGCGATCTCGTTCTTGTGCTCGGCGTCCGAGCCCATAGCGGTGATGTGCTGGCCGGCCAAGACGAAGCCGGCTTTGATCAGCGGCTCGGTCGACGGCGTCGTGGTGACGATGATGTCGGCATCGGCGGCCGCATTTGCGGCGTCGGGCTCGGCGCGCACGGCGATGCCTAATCTTTCGCGCAATGCATCCGCCGCAGCCTCGGCCTTGGCGGCGTCCCTGGCCCAGATGCGGGCCTCGGCGATCGGCCGCACCAGCATAAGCGCCTCGAGCTGCAGTCCAGCCTGGACGCCGGCGCCGAAGATCGCGGCGATCGAGGAGTCCGGCCGCGAAAGGTGTTTAGCCGCGACCGCTCCGGCCGCCGCTGTGCGGATGTCGGTGAGATAACCATTGTCGAGCAGCAGCGCCTCGACCAGCCCGGTTTTTGACGACAGCAGCACCATCATGCCGTTGACGCTGGGCAGGCCGAGCTTCGGATTGTCGAAGAAGCCGGGACTGATCTTAATGGCAAAACCTTCTATCCCAGGCACATAGGCGGTCTTGACGTCGACCTCGCCGCGATGCTCGGGAATGTCGAGCCGCAGGATCGGCGGCATCGCCACCGGCAAGGTGGCAAGCGCGCGGAACGCATTCTCGACGCAAGCGACAGCATCGAGATCGAGCTTCACGATCGCGCGCAATTCGGCTTCGGTGAGTATCGTCATTCGGCTCATGCGGCGTTCTCCTGCATTGCTTCGCCGCAAACGACTTTCCTGTGCAGCGTCATATCGATGTTGCGGCCCGACAGAATGAGCACCGTGGGGCCGCTCGCCCTGACTTTGCCGGACAGCACGGCGGCGATGCCGACTGCGCCGGCGCCTTCGACGATCTCGCGCTCCTGTTCATAGGCATGGCGGATGCCGGCGGCGATCTCATCCTCGTCGAGCAGGATCACGTCGTCGAGCAGGTCGCGGCACATCGAGAAGGTCAGCCAGTTGTCGAGGCCGATGCCACCGGCAAGCGAATCCGCCAGTGTCGGCAGTTCCTCGACCAAAACTGGATGTCCGGCATCGAGGCTCGCCTTCATTGCCGCACCCCGCGCCATCGAAACGCCGATGACCTTCGTGCTCGGTCTGACGCCCTTCACGGCCGCGGCGACACCCGCTGCCAGTCCGCCGCCGGACAGCGGCACCAGCACCAAAGCGGCGTCCGCAACCTGCTCGATGATCTCCAGCCCGAGCGTGCCTTGACCGGCGATGATATCAGGATGGTCGAAGGGCGGCAGCATGACCAGCCCCTCTTCCGCGACCAGCCGGTCGACCTCCTGCTGCGCATCGTCCTGGCTGTTGCCGACGATGCGGATCTCGGCGCCAAGCCGACGGATTTCATCGAGCTTATTCTGCGGCACCCGTCGCGACATGCAGATCGTCGCCCGCATGCCTTCGAGCTTCGCCGCATGAGCCAGCGCCCGGCCGTGATTGCCGGTCGAGGCGGCGACCACGCCACGCGCCTTCTCCTCGGCGTTCAGCGACGCGATGGCGTTCGAGGCACCGCGCAGCTTGAAGCTGCCGGTGGTCTGCCGATGTTCGAGCTTGAGATAAACAGGCGCGCCCAAGTGCCCGGAAAGACTCGGAGAAAGCGCGGTCGGCGTGCGTTCGACCTTAGCTGCGATGCACTCGCGCGCCGCGCGGATATCGGACAGGGTGACGTCGTTCGCGGTCATGACCTTTGCTCTGCAATCAATTCAAAGGCAGCGTCATCAGACGGCCGAATTCGGCACGGGGCTCGTCGTCGCCGCAAAGCCGCAGACAGTTCCAGGCCGTCGCCTGGTTGCTGGTGACGACCGGACGGCCGATCGCCTCTTCCATGCCGACCACGGCAAGTGCTGCCCGCAGCGCCGTGCAGGAGACGAACAGCGCGTCGGCTTTTTCGTCCATCGCATCGAGCGACAGATCGACCAGCGACGCAGGCGCAATCCGCGCCATCTCGCGGTCGTCCTCGAAGCCGAGACAGGTGAAGCCGGCGATCTCGAAACCATGCGCCGCGAAATAGGCCGCCAACGGCCGGCTGGTTTCGACCGTATAGGGAGTAAGGATGCTGATCGTCCTGGCGCCCAGGGCCTTCAAGCCGCGCACGCCTGCCATCGGCGGCGTGACCACCGGCACGCCAGGCTTGGCCGCCTGCACCGCCGCCTCGATCTCGGCATCGCCGATGACCACGGAGGCCGAGGTGCAGGAATAGCAGATCGCGTCGAGCGGCTCATCGGGCAGGATGAGCGCCGCGCCCGCCGTAAGCGACGGCTGCATCTTGCGCAAATTGTCCGGCGTCGTCGGATTGGCGTAGGGAATGCGCGCGACATAAACGCCAATCCGGTCGCTCGCCACCATGCGGCGAAAATCCGGTTCGGTCGTATGGTCGGTCGCAAGGATGATCAACCCGACGCGCTTTTCCAGGGGACGCGCGTCGAGCGCCGGCCGTGTCGGCATCACTCTGATTTCGGGCAAGTTTTTCATGAAGACTACCTCTCGATCTTGCCGTAACGGCGTTCCAGCCAGCGTAGCAGCACGACCGAGAAAAGACTGATGACGAGGAAGAAGGCGCCGACCAAGGTCATCGGCTCGACATAGCGGTAATAGGTGTTGGCGACGCTCTTGGCCTGGTTCATCAGTTCCAGCACGGTGATCGCCGACAGCAGCGGCGTCTCCTTGAACATCGCGATGAAGTAGTTGGCAAGCGCCGGGATCATCGGCGGAATCGCCTGAGGCATGATAATGTGGGTCCAGGTCTGCCTGGCGTTCAGATTGCAGGCCTTGGCGGCTTCCCATTGGCCGCGCGGCACATTCTCGATACCGGCGCGATAGACTTCGGCCGTGTAGGTGCCGTAATGCAGGCCGAGGCCGATGACGCCCGCCACCAGCGGTGGCAGCAGGATACCAATATCCGGCAGCACGTAGAAGATGAAATAGAGCTGCACCAAAAGCGGCGTGCCGCGGATGAATTCGGCGAGGAAGCCGACGGTGCGCGACAAGCCCTTGTTCGGCGAGCGCCGCGCCAGCGCGATGGCCAGCCCCACGATCGCGGCCAGAACCGAGCCGAGCAGCGTCGCCAGGATGGTGATCTTCACGCCCTGGATCAGCGTCGGCATGATCTCCCAGACGAAATTCCAATCCCACTCCATTATGAGGCCCGATCCATCATACGCGCACCCCGTCGAGACCGCGCGCCATCCGGCGTTCCAGCGATCTCACGCCCCAGGAAATGATCAGCGCAAGGACGAAATAGATGATGAGAATGGTGGTGAACGGCACCAGCGTGTTGCCGGTCTGCGACCGCACCACCTGCGCCTGGAAGGTCAGATCGGCGAGCGAGATCAGCGAAACGACGGCGGTGGCCTTGAGCAATTCGATGGCGTTGTTGCCGAAGGTCGGCAGCATGACCAGCAGCGCCTGCGGAAGGATGACATGGCGCATGCCTTGCCAGCGGCCGAGATTGAGCGCGGTGCAGGCCTCGTACTGTTCGCGGCCGATCGACTGGATGGCGCCGCGCACCACCTCCGCCGCATAGGCGCCGACATTGAGGCCGAGCGCCAGCACGCCCGCCTGCAGCGGCGTCAGCGAAATGCCGATGAAGGGCAGCACGAAATAGGCCCAGAACAGCTGCACGAAGATCGAGGTGCCGCGGAAGAATTCGATATAGGCGGTGGCCAGCGCCCGAATGGCGAAAAAACGCGACAGCCGCCCCAGCCCGGCGAGAAACGCCATGATCAGGGCAAGCACCGACCCCATCAGCGTCAGCTCGATGGTAACAAGCGCTCCCTGCAAAATCAGGCTGAAATAGCCGGACCATTGGGTCATTGGGTCGAGAGTTTCCGCGTTGAACGTCTAGCGAGACTTTGGTTTCAGCGTCCTTCTCCCGTTCACGGGGGAGAAGATGCCGGCAGGCGGATGAGGGGCAGCGCGAACCAATTAAAGTATGGCGCTACCCGTCATCCGACCCTTCGGGCCACCTTCTCCCCGTGAACTGGGAGAAGGAAAAGGGCGCCTACTTTGCCGAACAGAGCTTGTCGCGGCTTGTCGACATCGCTGCCGCTGCCGAGAAGCCGTAAGGCTCGATGATCTTGGCGAATTCACCGGACTCCTTCAGCTTGGCCAACTCGACGTCATAGGCGTCGCGCAGCGTTTCGTCGCCCTTCTTGAAGGCTGCGCCGTCGCAATAGACCGGCGCGCCGACCACCGGAGCGACAACTTCGAGGTTCGGATCGTTGGCCTTCTTGACCAGATCATTGATCGACAGCACTGGCAGCGAATAGGCGTCGATGCGGCCGTCCTGCAGCATCTTCAGGCCGCTCTGGCCGTCCGGCACGACGATGACGCGGTCACGTGGCACACCAGCGGTGAGCGCCAGCTTCTCCTCGGTGCCGCCGCCCGGCGCCCCGATCGTCGCGGTGGCATCCTTGGCGACATCCTCGTAGCTCTTGAAGCCCTTGGGGTTGCCCTTCTTCACCAGCATCGCCTCGGCGTCGCACAGCACCGGCTCCGAATAGACAACGGCCGCGCAACGCTCCGGCTTCATAAACAGGCCGGCGGTGACGACGTCGAAACGGCCGGCCTGCAGGCCGGGAATCATGGCGCCATATTCCGAGATCGAGGCGACGATGTCGTTGACGCCGAGGCGCTTAAAGATTTCACGCGCCACATCGGGCGCCGCGCCCGAAACCTTGCCGTCGGCCGCAACCGCCGTGTAGGGCGGCTCATTGGCAATGGCGACGCGCGCGAAGCCCTGTGCCTTGAGCTCTTCGAGCTTGCTGTCGTCGGCCGATCCCGCGGTCGAGGCGGCCAGAATTGCGGTTAGTGCAACACCGGCCACGCCGGCCAGAATGCCAAGTTTCTTCATTGTTCCCAACTCCTTGCTTCTCTTCTTGGTTTGGTCGTTCTACGGGACGGCTTCGCCGCCCCTTGAGGACGGCTTCGCCGCCTTGGCATGGCGGTCAGACGCGATGTCCGGCCGCGATGATCTTCTTCAGGAAGCCTTGCGTGCGCTCCTGCTTGGGATTGCGGAAAATCTCGTCGGGCTTGCCTTCTTCGACGATCTTCCCGCGGTCGAAAAACAGCACCCGGTCGGCGAAATCATGGGCAAAACCCATTTCATGGGTGACGAGCAGCATGGTCATGTCTGTCTCGGAGCAGAGCCGCCACAACACGTTTAGCACCTCCTCGACCAGTTCCGGATCGAGCGCCGATGTCACCTCGTCGAATAGCATGATCCTGGGCTGCAGCGCCAAGGCGCGAGCTATGGCAACGCGCTGCTTCTGCCCACCGGAGAGCTGCGCCGGCATCGCTCTGGCCTTGTCGGCCATGCCGACCATGTCGAGCAGTTCCATCGCCCGTTTTTCGGCGGCGGCGCGCGACATGCCCTTGGTCAGGATCGGAGCCAGCGTGACGTTGTCGATAACACTCTTGTGCGGAAACAGGTTGAACAGCTGGAAGACCATGCCGATCTTCTGGCGCATTCTTGCCAGATGCCGTTCGTCGGCGGGCAGCAACTGGCCGTTGCGCTCCATGTGGTAGAGCTGCTCGCCGTCGATCTGGATGTGGCCGCTGTCGATCCTCTCCAGCGTCATCAGGATGCGCAGGATCGTCGTCTTGCCCGAGCCGGATGGGCCGATCAGCGCCAGCTTCTCGCGCGGCATGACCTGCATCGACAGACCGTCCAACACCTTGAAGGTGCCGAAGCTTTTCGAAATGCCGTCGATCTTGATGATGGGCGCGGACAATGAATTTCCCCGTGCTGGAGAAGCTTGGTGCCTTCAACGATGCGGAACGCGCCAAATCATGTCAATCAGGAAAATAAACTCATGACAATGTTTCTGGCTCCGCACAATTCCGCGGCGATCTTTGCCTAGATCGCCAGCAGGAGATGCTCCGGATCGCCGAGCAGAAGTTTGGTGACAACGCTCAGGCCGGCGCGCAGTTCCTCCTCGGTAGTCGAGCCCAGCGAGATGCGCACTGCCGGCTGCCAGGGCTCCTGCGAAATACGGAAGGATGTGCCTGGCGCGATCGCCACGCCCTGCAAACGGGCCTGCGAGACGAAACTCTCCTCGGCGCGGTCGCCGGGCAGCTGCAGCCACAGATGCAATCCGTCGCGATGGACACGATAGTCGACCCCGGCAAGCACCTGAGCGGCAATCTCCTGCCGCCGCCGCAGTGCCGAACGTTGCCAGCGAACAAGCTCCATCGCCGTGCCGTCGGTCACCCATTTTGTCGCGATCTCCGCCACCAGCGGCGTCGCCATCCAGTTGGAGACGAGATGCCGGTTGGCGACGGCGGCGACATAGCGGTCGGGCGCCGCGAGATAGCCGATGCGCAGGCCTGGCACGACGATTTTGGTGAAGGAGGTGACGTAGAGCGTGCGCTCGGGCGCGAAGGCGGCGACTGGCGGCGGGCGACCCTCGACCAGCGGGCCGAGCACGTCGTTCTCGATGATGGCGAGGTCGTGCCGGCGCGCCACCGCGGCGATCTGCTCGCGCCGCGCGGCGCCCATAAGCGTTGCGGTCGGATTGATCACCGAAGGCTGCACGAATATGGCGCGGATGTCGGAAAGCTGGCACGCCTCGTCGAGCGCCTCCGGGATCAGGCCATTATCGTCGATCGGCAGGCCCTCGAGGTTGAAGCCGAGATAGCGCGCCAGCGGGATCAGAGTGTGGTGGCCGATCGCCTCGGTGGCGACGGTCGAACCGGGCGGCGCCACGCTCATCAGTGCCACCGTCATGCCGGCCGTGGCGCCGTTGGTCAGGCTGACATTCTGCGCGGACACATCGAGACCGCACAGCCGCAGCCATTCAACCGCCACCGCGCGGTGGCGCGGGAACACCATGTTCGGCCGGAACGACAGCGCCGAGCTCGACGGCAGGTTCCCGGCAAGCCAGCCAAGCGCCTGTTTCAGCCGCTCCAGATGCATCGGCTCGCAAACCGGCTTCAGGATGGAGAGGTCGATGACCTCGCCAAGACGCTCCGGCAGATACGGCGGCTCGGGCTCGCGGCGCAGCGTCTGCACGAAGCTGCCGCGGCCGATCTCGCCGGAGACCAGGCCCCGGCGGATCAGTTCCTCATAGGCGCGACTGACTGTCTGCACCGAAAGCTTCAATTCGTCGGCCAGCCGGCGATGCGTTGGCAGCCGCGCGCCGTTGGCTAGCCGTCCATCATGAATGGCGCGCGCGAACTGGTCGGCGAGCGACTGATAGGCCGGCCGCCGGATGAGCGCGGGATCTGGACGCCACAATGTCATGACATATTAGAGATCGAAATCAGTGCAATTGACAATCGAAATAATGCGCCGTCATGGTGTCGGGGACGAAAAAGTGGACGCTCATGGCCGCACCGAAACTCGATCAGATCGACCTCAAAATCCTTGACGCGGTCCAGCGCGACGGGCGCATCACAAAGCTGGCGCTCGCCGACAAGGTTGGCCTGTCGCCGACGCCGTGCTGGATGCGGCTGCGCAAGCTGGAAAAGGCCGGCATCGTCGCCGGCTATCACGCCAAGGTTGCGATGCGCGCCGTTGCGCCGGTCGCAACCGTACTTATGGAGGTGACGCTGGCCAACCACCGCCAGGCCGATTTCGACCGCTTCGAGCGCGTCATCCGCGACGTCCCCGAAATCGTCGCCTGCTGGTCGGTGGGCGGCGGCGTCGACTATCTGCTGAAAGTGATGGCGCGCGACATCGACGCCTACCAGCGGCTGGTCGACGTCCTGCTCGAACGCGAGATCGGCATCGACCGCTATTTTACCTATATCGTCACCAAGACAGTGAAGGAGGAAGTCGCCTTGCCGGTGGCGGATCTGTTGCCGGCGTCCTGACCCTAGAGAGATCGTCCGCCCGAGCGATGCAATAGAGACAATCTCTCTACGCGCGGGCGCCGAAACAGCCTCTCTGTCTGGGCCGCGCGAATAATCTTACTGTATCACTTCGAACGGGAGACATCGAAATGTCCGCGCATTTTGCCCGCCCACAGCGCCATGAAGCGCTTGACCGCCTCGCCGACCGCCGGTTGCTGCGCGAACTCGCCTATGTCGACGGCCACTGGACTGCGAGTGAAGCCGCCGAGAGTTTTGAGGTGACCGACCCTGCCACCGGCGCCACCGTCGCCTTTGTTGCCGCGCTCGATAGCAGGCAGACGAGCAAGGCGATCGACGCGGCCTCCCGCGCCTTTCCCTCCTGGCGCGCGGCTCTCCCACAGGAACGCGCGAGAATTCTGCGAAAATGGTTCGACCTGATCATCGCTGCCAAGGATGATCTGGCGCTGTTGATGACGCTCGAACAGGGCAAGCCGCTTAGGGAAGCGCTTGGCGAGATCGACTACGCCGCCTCCTTCGTCGAGTGGTATGCCGAGGAGGCAAAACGGCTCAACGCCGAAAGCGTCAGCAGCCACTTGCCAAACGCCGAGATGATGGTGCGGCGCGAACCGCTCGGCGTCGTCGGCGTTGTCACCCCGTGGAATTTTCCCGCGGCCATGCTGACCCGCAAGGCGGCGGCCGCCCTTGCCGCCGGCTGCACCATCGTCGCGCACCCTTCGTCGGAAACGCCGCTGTCGGCACTGGCGCTGGCCGAGCTCGGCGAACGCGCCGGCCTGCCGGCAGGCGTCTTCAACGTTCTCACCGGCAAGGCTTCGGCCATCGTTGGGCGGATGTGCGAAGACGCTCGCGTCCGGGCCATGAGCTTCACCGGCTCGACCGAGATCGGCAGGCTGATCGCCGCGCAAAGTGCGCCGACGATGAAGCGGCTGGTGATGGAGCTTGGCGGCCACGCGCCGCTGATCGTCTTCGCCGACGCCGATCTCGACAAGGCTGTGACCATAGCCGTCGATGCCAAATTCGCCACTTCCGGCCAGGATTGCCTCGCCGCCAACCGCATCTATGTCCAGCGCCCGATCTACGATCGTTTCTGCGCCGCCTTCGCCAGGCGCATCGAGATGCTGCGGACCGGCAATGGCCTGGCTGATGACACTGACATCGGGCCCTTGATGCATGAGCGCGCGGTCAAGAAGGTCGAGGAGCAGGTCGCCGATGCGCTCGCCCATGGCGCACACTGCCTCACCGGCGGCAAACGCGATTCTGCAGGACCGCTGTTCTACCGCCCGACCCTGCTCGCCGATGTCAGCGACGACGCGCTGATCATGCGCGAGGAAACGTTTGGTCCGGTCGCCGCCGTCACGCCCTTCGACGGTGAAGACGAGGTCATCGCTCGCGCCAACGCCACCGAATACGGGCTTGTCGCCTACGTGGTCACCGAGAACGGCGGCCGCCAATTGCGCATGGGCCGCGCGCTCGACTATGGCATGGTCGCCATCAACCGCGTGAAGATCACCGGGGCGCCGATCCCCTTCGGCGGCGTCAAACAGTCCGGCATCGGCCGCGAGGGCTCGCGCCACGGGCTCGAAGCCTTTACCGATCTCAAATATCTCTGCCTAGACGTCGCGTAAACCGCGCCCGACACTTTTCCTCAGGAGTAAAAAAGATGCTCGACCAGTCCAACGAACTCGCCGCCTGGGACCGCGACCACTTCTTCCATCCCTCGACCCATATGGGTACCCACGCGCGCGGCGAGAGCCCGACCCGCGTGATCGCCGGCGGCGAAGGCGTCACCATCTGGGACAATAATGGCCGCAAGAGCATCGATGCCTTCGCCGGGCTCTATTGCGTCAATGTCGGCTATGGCCGGCAGAAGATCGCCGATGCCATCGCCGCGCAGGCCAAGAACCTGGCCTATTACCACGCCTATGTCGGCCACGGCACCGAGGCCTCGATCACGCTTTCCAAGATGATCATCGACCGCGCCCCCCAAGGCATGTCGAGGGTCTATTTCGGCCTCTCCGGCTCCGACGCCAACGAAACCAACATCAAGCTGATCTGGTACTACAACAACGTGCTCGGCCGGCCGGAGAAGAAGAAGATCATCTCGCGCTGGCGCGGCTATCACGGCTCCGGCGTCATGACGGGGTCGCTGACCGGGCTCGACCTGTTCCACAACGCTTTCGACCTGCCGCGCGCGCCGATCCTGCACACCGAGGCGCCCTACTACTTCCGCCGCGCCAACCGCTCGATAAGCGAGGAGCAGTTTTCCCAATACTGCGCCGACAAGCTGGAGGAAATGATACTGGCTGAGGGCCCGGACACGGTCGCCGCCTTCATCGGCGAGCCGATCCTCGGCACCGGCGGCATAGTGCCGCCGCCCGCTCTTTATTGGGAAAAAATCCAGGCAGTGTTGAAGAAGTACGACGTACTGCTCGTCGCCGACGAAGTGGTCACCGGCTTCGGCCGGCTGGGCACGATGTTCGGCGCCGACCATTACGGCATCAAGCCCGACCTGATCACCATCGCCAAGGGCCTGACCTCGGCCTATGCGCCGCTGTCGGGCGTCATCGTCTCGGACAAGGTCTGGCAGGTGCTGGTGCAGGGTTCCGACAAGCTCGGCTCGCTCGGTCATGGCTGGACCTATTCGGCGCATCCGATCTGCGTCGCCGCCGGCGTCGCCAATCTGGAACTGATCGACGAGATGGACCTGGTGACCAACGCCGGCGAGACCGGCGCCTATTTCCGCGCCGAACTAGCGAAAGCCGTCGGCGGCCACAAAAATGTCGGCGAGGTGCGCGGCGACGGCATGCTGGCGGCAATCGAATTCGTCGCCGACCGGGACGACCGCGTGTACTTCGATGCCTCGCAAAAGATCGGGCCGCAGGTCGCGACAGCCCTTGGCGAGCGCGGCGTCATCGGCCGCGCCATGCCGCAGGGCGACATTCTGGGCTTCGCGCCGCCGCTCTGCCTGACGCGCGAAGAGGCCGACATCGTAGTGTCAAAAACGGCTGATGCGGTGAAAAGCGTGTTTGCCAACGTCTGAAGGCTGATATGAGCGCGATGACCAAGACCCTCCCCGCCACCATGGCCGCCGTGCAGCTGGTCGGCCACGGCGGGCCGGAAAAGCTCGTCTACCGCACCGACGTGAAAGTGCCTTCGCCCGCGCCTGACGAAGTGCTGGTCAAGGTGACCGCTTGCGGCATGAACAACACCGATGTCTGGGTGCGCCAGGGTGCCTATGGCACGGAAGAAGATGCTGCCGCCGTGTCGACCTGGCGGCGGCAAGGCAACACACTGACCTTCCCGCGCATCCAGGGCACCGACACCGTCGGGCACATCGTCGCGGTCGGCGACGGTGTTTCTTCGGCCCGCATCGGCGAGCGGGTGATGGTCGATTTCTCGATCTACAACCGCGACGACGATTCCCTCGCCGACATCGACTACATGGGCCACGGCCGCGACGGCGGCTATGCCGAATACCAGGCCGTGCCGGCCGAGAACGCCCATGTCGTCGCCACCGAGCTGACCGATGTCGAACTCGCCACCTTCTGCTGCGCTTATCTCACCGGCGAACAGATGCTGGAACGCGCCGCACTAAGGGCGGGCGAGCGCGTGTTGGTCACCGGCGCGTCGGGCGGCGTCGGCTCCGGCATCGTGCAATTGGCGCGGGCGCGCGGCGCCATCCCCTTTGCCATCGTCGGCAAGGGCAAGGAACAGGCCGTGCTCGACATCGGCGCCGAGGCGGTGATCACCCGTGGCGTGGCTGACCTGCCCGCCGCAGTGAACGCGGCGACCGGAGGCCAGCCGATCGACGTGGTTGCCGACCTGGTCGGCGGCGCCATCTTCAACGACCTTTTGCGCATTCTTCGGCCCGAAGGCCGCTACACAACGGCCGGCGCGATTGCCGGCCCGGTCGTGCAACTCGACCTGCGCACCATGTATCTCAAGCAGTTGCAGCTGCACGGTTCCAGCCAGGGCACGCGTGCGGACTTTCGCCGTATCGTCCGCTACATCGAAGAGAAGAAGATCCGGCCGCTGGTTGGCGGTGTCTACAAGCTCTCCAATTTCCACCGCGCCCAGGCGGATTTCATCGCTAAGGACTTTGTCGGCAAGCTGGTGGTCGTTCCGGATGCCGTTTCGGCCGCCAATGGATAGAGCAACTCGGTGTGTTGAGATTCAGGTCAGGCCGCGCCGAGAATGATGGTTTCCGAGAACCGGAGCGGAGCGTACTAAAGTACGTGAGCACCGGAAGCGCAGGGAACCGCCGTTTGCAGGCCGGCATCACCTGAATATCGACGCACCTTAGCTCGGGCTGTTCGCCGACACGGTAAGGTCGAGCGCGACATGGCCTTGCGGCGCGCCGAAGCGAAGGAAGGCTTCCGACAGCGTCGCGAACACCGGCCCAGCGTCGCCTCTCAGCTTGGTGCAGAAGTTCTTCGACCTGTCGAAGACGCCCGAAGTCTTGAGGAAGTCGATGCAGCCGTAGATCTCGTCCATGTGATGGCCTTCGCCGAGCGGATAGAGCGAGAACTGCGCGGCGACCTCTTGTTCGAGCTTTTTCGCACCGTCGACATGCGCCCGCGCCGCGCCGATGCGCTCGGCCAGGGAGAGTTCGTGGCTGCTGCCGGAAATCGGTGTGCAGATTGGATCGTCGGGCTCGCCGGGGCAGCCGCGCGACACCGTCGCCGACAAGACGCAATGCACACCACTTGCCGCGGCCGAGGTGAACAGATCGCGTATGGCCGGAAAAAGCTGTTCCGGCGGGCCGACGATCAGCGTCGAGATGTCGTCGGTCTCAATGCGGAAATTCGGCCGATAGAAATCCATCGCCGAAATTGCTTTGAGGATGACGCCGACGAAATCGTCGCACATCGGATACAGGGAAATCTGTGCACCTGAAAACATAGTCGCCTCGCTCCGCTGGCATTACCCAGATCAGCTTGAGGGACCGAAGGCTTGCACCTTCCATCTCAGCCCCGGCAATACGGAGCGCCCCTGTCGATATGGGCGACGTAGCAGCTGCGCGAACGATGTTCAAGTACGGTCCAGGGCAATCGCTTAAGACCAATTGCCGAGCGTGGCGCCGCCAGCGAAGCTGCCGACTTTCGCCAATCACCGACGCCCATTCAGCCTCTGCCTTCGGACGACCTGATCAGTTCAGTGACCCGACCTGCTTGACCGCGGCTTCGAGCGATCTTTCAAACGCGTCGACCACCTGATCGACCTGGGGTTCGGTGATGATCAGCGGCGGGCAGAAGGCCAGCGCATCGCCCATGTTGCGCGAGATGACGCCGTTCTGCTGCATGAAACCGTTGACGAGCCCGCCCAGCGCGCCGGCCGTCTCCAACGGCGTCTTGTCCGCCTTGTCGCCGACCAGTTCGACCGCCGCGATCAGGCCGACGCCGCGCACTTCGCCGACAAGCGGGTGCGAAGCGAACTTGCGCAGCCGATTCTGCATATGCGCGCCGACCGTGCGCGCATTGCCGACGAGATCGCGCTCCTCGATCAGCTTCAGGTTCTCCAACGCGACCGCGGCCGCAACGGGATGGCCGCCGCCGGTGAAGCCGTGGCCGAAGGTGCCGATGCGATTGCTTTCGTCGGCAATCGGCTCGAAAACTTTTTCGTTGATCAGCAGGGCCGAGATCGGCAGGTAGGATGAAGAGATCTGTTTCGACAGCACCATGATGTCGGGCCTGATGCCGAAGGTCTGCGAGCCGAACATTTCGCCGGTTCGGCCAAAGCCGCAGATGACTTCGTCGGCAACGAGCAGGATGTCGTATTTCGACAGCACCGCCTGGATCTTCTCCCAGTAACCGGCCGGCGGAACGATGACGCCGCCGGCGCCCATGATCGGTTCGCCGAAGAAGGCGGCGATGGTTTCCGGGCCCTCGGCCAGGATCAGCTTTTCTAAGTCGTCGGCAAGCCGGCTCGAAAACTGCTCTTCGCTCTCGCCTGGCAGCGCCTCGCGCCAGTGGTGCGGCGTCGACGTGTGCAGCACATTGGCGATCGGCAGGTCGAAGGAAATGTGGTTGTTGGGCAGGCCGGTCAGGCTTGCCGCGGCAATGGTGACGCCGTGATAGCCTCGATTGCGGCTGATGATCTTCTTGCGTGCCGGCTGGCCGAGCGCATTGGACCGGTACCAGATCATCTTCATGGCCGTATCGTTGGCCTCGGAGCCGGAATTGGTGAAATACGCCTTGCTCATCGACACTGGCGCCATCTGCACAAGCTTCTCGGCGAGATCGATCAGCGGCGAATGCGATTTGGAACCGAAGTCATGATAGTAAGGCAGCTTGGACATCTGGCGCACCGCCGCGTCGACCAGCCGCTTCTCGGAGAAGCCGACCGCGACGCTCCAAAGTCCGGCCATTGCTTCGATATAGCGGTTGCCGGCGAGATCCTCGACATAGATGCCGTCGCCTTTCTCGATGACGAGCGGCCCTGCTTCCTCATGCTTGCGGGCATTGGTGTAGCCGTGCATGTGGTAGCTGATGTCGCGAGCTTCGGGAGAATTCGGTCGAGCGTCCATGATGGTTCCTGTCCTGCATGCCGGGACGTGCGTCCTTGCCGCCGTTCGGCGCGCATCGGCAGGTCCCTCTGGCATTAATGCTGTTTGGTGCATCTGTTTCTTGTAAGGGTGTCAAGCCCTTTCGAAAGCGCTGGCGGATGGACGGAAGACATGCAGAATTTCAACTTCGAGGCCGCAAAACGCGAGAACCTGCGCCAAGCCGGCTGTGCGCATCGCCGAGCCGTCATTCCTAAACGGCTCACCAGGCACAACATAGAGGCTGAGGTGGCCTGATCGTGGACCATGTCGACTGCATCGTTGCCGGCGCCGGGGTCGTCGGCCTCGCGATCGCGCGCGAGATGGCGCAGCGCGGCATGGACACCCTGATCCTCGAAGCCGAGAACGCCATCGGCACCGGGATTAGCTCGCGCAATTCCGAGGTTATCCATGCCGGCATCCACTATCCGGCCGGATCGCTGAAGGCCCGGCTCTGCGTGGCAGGCCGGGAAAGGCTCTACCGTTATTGCCAGGAGCGGGCGGTGCCGCATGCGCGCTGCGGCAAGCTCATCGTCGCCACGAATGCCGGACAGGAGCCGGTGCTCGCTTCCATCCTGGCCAACGCCTCTGCTTGCGGCGCGGGCAACCTGACGCCCTTAACCGCCGCCGAGGCGCGCAGGCTGGAGCCGAAGCTGCGATGCACGGCGGCCCTTTTGTCTCCCGCGACCGGCATCATCGGCAGCCACGCCCTGATGCTGGCGCTGCTGGGCGACGCCGAGGAGCACGGGGCGACACTCAGTCTCAACACCCGCATCGTCGCCGGCCGCATCGAGAGTGGGCGCATCGTGCTCGACACGGTCGACAGCACCAGCGGCGAGCGCTTTGAAATCGCCACCGCGCGCTTCATCAACGCCGCCGGGCTTGGCGCCATGGCACTTGCCGGCTCGCTTGTCGGGCTCGACCGGCAATTCGTGCCAGAACTACGCTACGCCAAGGGCAATTATTTTTCGGTCGCCGGCTGGGCGCCGTTCGCGCGACTGGTCTATCCCATACCCGAACCCGGCGGGCTCGGCGTGCATCTGACGCTCGACCTCGACGGCGTCGCCCGCTTCGGGCCTGACGTCGAATGGACGGATCAACTCGACTATCGCGTCGATCCAGCGCGTGGCGAGCGCTTTTACGACGAGGTCCGCAAATACTGGCCGGAGCTCGCCGATGGCAGCCTGAAGCCGGCCTATAGCGGCATCCGGCCGAAGCTCTCCGGTCCCGGCGAAGTCAATGCCGACTTCGTCATCCAGGACGCGGCGGTGCACGGCGTGGAGAGCCTCGTCAATTTGTTCGGCATCGAGAGCCCCGGCCTGACCTCAAGCCTGGCGATCGCCGACCATGTCGCGCAGCGCCTCGCGCCGAAGGCAAGCTAATCGAGGCGACCTGCGCGAGCGTGCCCGCTGCCAAAAGCATAATCCAAAACGCTCGTAAGCCATCTGTAAGCCGGGGTCGCAGAACCTGGGTCCCTCGATTACCGGGACCATCGATATGAAGAACCGTTTCGAAGCCATACCAAACCCAAGCTGCCGGTTCGAGATCTGCGACAATGAGACCGGCGAGCCCGTCGTCCATCGCGATCGGTTGCTCACCTTCCCCTCGGCGAAGTCAGCGGCAAGGATCGCCGACTTCCTCAACCACAGCCGCAGCCACCGGTGCCGCGCCGGTGCCGCCGAATGGCGCGTCGCGGACCGCGATGTCGTCTGGGGAGAATGACCGCCAAGCTGCTCAACCTCGCGATCGGCTTATGGCGGAGCTTCGCCGGATTCCCGTCCAACGAAATTTGACGGAGGATCGAACGCTTGGTACCGAGCGTCGGAGGAGTCCTCGCCATGACCGATGAACCAAGCCGTGAGCCAGCGCGCGATCCCCAGGATTTGGAGCGCCTGCTGATCTCTCGGCAGTGGGTGGGAGACATCAACGGCATGGCCGCGCTTTTTGAACCCAACGCCGTCGTCGACAGCGGTGAGGGACGACTGACGCTGGGCCGCGAAGCGATCCGGGCACTCTTCGCGGACATCACCGCAACGGGCCGAAAATTTGCTGCCGGAAATCAGGCCCGGCTGTTGTCAGCGGAGATTTGGCGCTCACGTCAACCCGTCTTCCTGACGGCACCGTAACCGCCGAGGTCGCCCGCCGCCAAGACGACGGAACATGGCTATGGGTCATCGATCGATTCTCCGTTGCGTAGCGTCGGCCCGATGCATGAGTTTCGCTAGGGATCATGCGCAAACCAAATGCTACAGCGTCCTTCCGCGTCCGAACGAGCGCACTGAGCTGCGCAAGGGGTGAACCCAATGACTGGTCCGGACTGGCGACCTGAACATTCTGTGTCATGCACTCGACCACGCGCGACGGATAGGCTCGACCATAGCGATATCCGTGACGGACCGGGAACCATAATCCGGCACGATGGTTGTGTGGTCACCAGGTGATCCTCCTCAAGCAAAATGGAAACGGAAGGAACGATCATGCGCATGTTGACGACAATTGCCGCCCTTTCAGGATTGGCCTTGGCGCAGCCGATCCACGCGCAATCCACCGACCCGCAACTTCCCCAAATCGCACCCCCTGCCCCGGAAGCCCTGCCCGATCCAACCCTGCCCGACCAGACGCCGCCTGACCAGGCGCTGCCCGACCAAGCCGTGCCGGATCAAGGTTTCACCGACCAGAACTTTACTGGCATTGCGATCGTCGCCCTCGAGGATTTGCCTCCGGAACTCAAGACACAAGCCGAAGCCGTGATCACTCAGACCAGCGTTGAAGATCTGCTGGCCCTGCAGAGTTCGATCGATGCGTCGCCGCAGGCAGCAACGGCGCTGGCGGCCAGCGGGCTTGATTCCTCTCAGGTTGTCGCTGCCAACATTGATGGCGATGGCACGCTGACGCTGATCATCCAGACAACGACCTGATCGGCGGACCGGAGCACGCGGCTTCGGCAGTAAACTCGGTACAGCGGAGCACCGTCATGGTCGAGGCCGCAGTTCGCAACTTCACCCTCAACTTCGGGCCGCAGCATCCCTCTGCTCACGGCGTCCTGCGGCTGGTGCTGGAACTGGACGGCGAGATCGTCGACCGCGCCGATCCCCATATCGGCCTGCTCCACCGCGGCACGGAAAAACTCATCGAGTACAAGAACTATCTGCAGGCCCTGCCCTATTTCGACCGGCTCGATTACGTGGCGCCAATGAACCAGGAGCATGCGTTCTGCCTCGCCGCCGAGAAGCTGCTCGAAATATCAGTTCCCAGGCGCGGACAGCTCATCCGTGTCCTCTTTTGCGAAATAGGCCGGCTCTTGTCGCATCTCCTCAACGTCACGACACAGGCGATGGATATCGGCGCGCTGACCCCGCCGCTCTGGGGTTTCGCCGAGCGCGAGAAGCTGATGGTTTTCTACGAGCGCGCCTCCGGCGCCCGCATGCATGCGAATTATTTCAGGGTCGGCGGCGTGCATCAGGACCTGCCTCCGAAGCTTCTGGACGACATCTGGGATTTCTGCGACCCGTTCCTCAAGGTCTGCGACAACCTCGACGAATTGCTCACCGGCAACCGCATCTTCAAGCAGCGCAATGTCGACGTCGGTGTGATCGGGCAGGACGACGCCTGGGCTTGGGGCTTCTCCGGTGTGATGGTGCGCGGATCGGGAGCGGCGTGGGATTTACGCAAGGCGCAGCCATATGAGTGCTACCCCGAGATGGATTTCGACATTCCCGTCGGCAAGAACGGGGACTGCTATGACCGCTATCTCGTCCGCATGGAGGAAATGCGCCAGTCGGTCCGGATCATGAAACAGTGCGTGGAAAAACTGCGGTCGCCGGAAGGCCGCGGACCGGTGGCAATTGCGAACCACAAGATCACGCCGCCGCCGCGGGCGACGATGAAACGCTCGATGGAAGCGACCATCCACCATTTCAAACTCTACACGGAGGGTATTCGTGTGCCCGCCGGCGAGGTCTACGCCGCGGTGGAGGCACCGAAGGGCGAGTTCGGCGTCTATCTGGTTTCGAACGGCAGCAATACTCCGTATCGATGCAAGATCCGGGCGCCGTCCTTTGCCCACCTGCAAGCGATGGATTTTCTGTCGCGGGGGCACATGATCGCCGATGTCGCCGCGATCATCGGGTCGCTCGATATCGTGTTCGGCGAGATCGACCGCTGACCACTCACAGGGTGTTTCAGATTTCGAGCAAGGCGTAAGGACGGCCGGTTGGCTTCGCCACGTGCATGGCGACATTATATACTGGGGCACCGCCGGGTGTGCGACCTTCATAGACGCCGCGATGCGCGTGGCCATGCACCACGGCGCTGACCTTGAACCGATCGATCGTCTCCGCCAGGCGCGACGAGCCCAGGAACGGAAAAATCTCCAATGGCTCGCCAGCGACTGTCTCGACGACCGGAGCGTAGTGCAGGACGACGAGCGTACGATTGGTGCGAACCTGCCGCATTGCGTTTTCGAGCCGCATCGACTCGCTGACGCTTTCAGCGACCATCGCCTTGATCGCCGGCTCGCCGAACGAGCCGAGCATGCGTGATCCAAAACCGCCAATGAAACCCTTCACGCCGACAAAGCCGACCTCCTTGATTTCTGTCGTCTGACCGTCAAGAAGATGGACGCCTGCCTGCCGAAGGATGTGGGCGACGTCCTCGACCGCACCGGATTCATAGTCATGGTTGCCGAGCACGGCGACGACCGGGATTGCGCAGGCGCGCAAATCCTCCGCAAGGATTTCGGCCTCTCGGGGCCTGCCGAGATTGGTAAGGTCGCCAGTGAGGACGAGGACGTCCGCTTCGCGCGAGACCTCGCCGAAGAGATCACGACAAGAGGTTTCGGCGTCTTCCTTCACGTGCAGGTCGCCGACAGCCGCAATCCTCACGGTGTCGCCGTTCCCAACCCTTGCCTTGGCGGTTATGCCGTTCTCAGCCATCACGAAATTCTCCTGTTCCACCGACGCCGGCAAAGCCCCACTCCTTGACGTCGATCTCGTAGTCGGTCGGCGAAAGCAGGCGTCCGCGGCAGATCTTCATTCGGGGAGTAGGCAGCTCCCTCTGCTTGGCGAGACGGTCAAGCAATTCGTCGAGCAGCCAGCCCGGTACATGATCGCGCTCGCTCGGATAGATCCATCGGAAATTCAGAAGCTGCATCAACAGCACCTCCCAATGAACCTCCAGATAGGAAAGCAGCCGGTGCCAATCGATCTGATCCTGCGCCTTGAGGATTGTATGAGCGACGTCGGCGCCGTCGTGGCGGCCTCTGTCCTGGATGAAGCACTTGGACCAGATAAGCTCGGTCGGACCGACGATCCGCACCTTACTGCCCAGCAGCTCGATTTGCCGTGCATGCTCCAGCCATTGATCGCCGACCGGCATGGTGCCGTTAGCCGATGCGAATATGACGTCAAAAAAATGCGTGCTTTTGAAGACCTTTCCAAGCCATCGATCGTCCACGATCTCGACCGCATAACCGGCCTGCTTGAAATGGGCGAGAATGCGCGCGTAGTCGCCTGCCTTGCAGAAGATATCGAGGTCCTTCGTCTGGCGCGTAACGCCCGTGTAGGCGCTCACCGCATAGGTGCCAGCGATAAGAAAGGGAATATCCGTCGCGGCAAGCTCGCGGATCGCCTCGGTGTAGAATACCTCGGCCTCGGCGTAGCGAAGCGTTGGCTCCGCTTTTGCGTCGATCGTCGGAACGGATGCCGGGATGGCGCCTCCCGTTGGAGAATCGTTGGTCATGAAATCGTGGCTCCGAGGCACCCGCAACGCAACTGTCCGTCTTTAAACAAAGCCGCCGCCCCATGGTTCCGTTGCCGACAAGGCGGAGCCTTTTTCGCCGCTAGTGAGTTGAAGGTGTGGACAAACCAGCTGCAAGGAGGTGACCATGGAGGACGGGCGCAAAGCGGTACGCGTCAGGCTGAGTGGAAGGGTGCAAGGCGTCTCTTTTCGCGTGTGGACACGGACCGAAGCCGAGAAGCTCGGTCTGTCCGGATGGGTTCGCAACGAGGATGACGGATCCGTAACGGCACTGATCGTCGGAGCCGAGGGCGCGGTTTCGACGATGATGAACCGGTTGTGGGAAGGGCCGACCGGGGCGTCGGTCTCCAGCGTGAAATCCCAAGACGTCGATCCCGGCCAGCAGCCGAACGGATTCAGGATTGTCGGCTAGCAAGCGGGTACCGGGTTTGGAAATGCTTAAGCAAAAGCCAGGCCTCAGCAACTCTTGCCTTCCGCCGCCGGGAACAATCGGCAGCCAGCGCCGTTTGAACCGATCAGCCAAGACAAAGTCACTGGAGCAGATGGCTTTCCGCTCAGTTCAGCGAGAAAGCTTCTCGGGTCAGCTTCGGACTACCGACGGACAGTTCAATGTATGCTCTTGCACTAGCCACTGACTACGACGGAACGCTCGCGGAAAACGGGATCGTTTCCGATGCGACCCGTGCCGCGCTCGGGCGGCTGAAGGAAACCGGCCGCAAGTTGATAATGGTCACCGGTCGCGAGCTTGCCGACCTCGAAAGCGTTTTCCCGGAGCTTGGCATTTTCGACAAGGTCGTCGCCGAAAATGGCGCGCTCGTCTACACGCCGGCTTCGAAGGAGGAGCGTATCCTGGCGCCTGCGCCTCCGGCGGAATTCGTCGACAGGCTGATGATGCGCAAGATCGCGCCCCTGTCGATGGGACGTTCCGTCGTCGCCACCAGGGAGCCCAACGAGACCATCGTGCTGGAAGTGATCAAGGACCTTGGCCTGGAGCTGGAGATCATCTTCAACAAGGGTGCCGTCATGGTGCTGCCGAGCGGGGTCAACAAGGCGACCGGTCTTGCGGCTGCCCTCGAGGATCTGGGATTGTCCGCCCACAACGTCGTCGGCATCGGCGATGCGGAGAACGACCATGCCTTTCTGCGCGCCGTCGGCTTCGGAGTTGCAGTCGCCAATGCACTGCCGAAGGTAAGGGAGACGGCGGGCCACGTGACGAATGGTGCCCGCGGCGCGGGCGTGAGGGAGTTGATCGAGGGCCTCATCTCGCATGACGCCGCCTTGCTGGACACGGCGCGGCAACGCATTGAGATTGGCGCGGACGACGGATCGGGCGCGGTGATGCACCTTTCACCGCGCGGCGGCGGCGTGCTGCTGGCCGGCACGTCGGGGATCGGGAAATCCACCCTCGCCACCGCCCTGACCGAACGCTTCGTCGAGCAAGGCTTCCAGTTTTGCGTGCTCGACCCGGAGGGCGACTACGAGGAACTGGAGGACGTGCTGGTGGTTGGCGACGCCAAAAGCCCGCCGAGCTCGCGCGAAATCTTCGACCTCTTGTCCAAGCCGTCCAACAATGTCGCCGTCAACATGCTCGGGATCAAGACCGCGGAGCGGCCAAACGCCTTCGCCAAGCTGCTGCCGGAGCTTGCCGCGCTTCGCGCCCGCACCGGACGCCCGCACTGGCTGGTCATCGACGAGGCACACCACCTGTTGCCGCATGCGCGGGATGGCACATCCTTTGCGCTTCCAAAAAGCCTTTCGGCGACCATTCTGGTCACCGTTCATCCCGATCTGGTTTCGCGGGACGTGCTGGCAGGTGTCGACACGGTGCTGGCTCTTGGCCCGGAAGCCGACAAGGTCGTCGAAAGCTTCTGTGCCGCAATTGGCGAGGACGTGCCGCAGGGCGTCGTGCCGCCGCCGGAAAACAAGGTCTTGTATTGGAACCGGTCGACAGGCGGTCCCGCAAGACCGATCTCCATCGAGCGTCCCCGGCAGGAACGCAAGCGCCATATCCGCAAGTATGCCGAGGGCGATCTTGGCGACAATAGTTTCTATTTCCGCGGCGCGGACGGCAAGCTCAACCTGAAAGCGCAAAATCTCATGATGTTCCTCCATATCGCCGAGGGGATCGACGACCGCACCTGGGAGCATCACTTGCGCGCGGGCGACTATTCGGCCTGGTTCCGCGACCAGGTCAAAGACCAGGGACTTGCGGAGGAAGCGGCTGTCATCGAGGATGACGATAGTCTCGATCCGCATAGAAGCCGCACCGCCATCGCGGAAGCGGTCCACCGCCGCTACACGGCGCCCGCCGACTGAAATCAGCCCATGGCTGTGGTATCGAGGCTCATTGTATCGACCTTCGCCGATGGCGGATCGCCGCCGAACGGCATATCCGCACATCAACGACCACTGATGTGAGGCGTGGAAATCGCTTCGCCGCCTCCATCACCCGACATGCCGGCCCCTAGCGTGAATGCCGGCAGCGTGAATGCCCGTAGCGTCAATGCATGAATGTTCCTCGCAGCCAGGCGAAGAAACCGAACTTCTCGGACATTGCCGCACGGACGCGAGAGGCAGCCCATCGCGCTCGTATCGTGGCGCCGACATGGCAGTGGCAGACAATTTCGTGCAACTGCCAGTCAGTCAGTTCGAAGAAGCGCCTGGCTTCACCGTAGGTGTCGTCTCTCAAGCCTTGCGCACGAAAGATCGGGTCCTCGAAGGCAACCGTGAGAGGCGAGTCGTTGTAACGCATTTTTTCGCGTATCTCAGGGGACTTATATTCGGTGCCCGTCAGCGCTTCGAGACGCCGATCGGGATTTTTCTCCAGCAGTTTCGCCCAACGTTCGAGACGCTGGCTTCGGGTCGCTACGAGGTCTGTTGCTTCAGCGTGAACGTCGGCAACGGTATGCAGTTGGTCAAGTGTCTGGTGCTTCACGGCCGCCTCCTATTCAGCAGGTGAGTTCGTCCCACCCTGAAATGAAAATTATGGCGCTTCACGACGCCGACAAGGCCCTCATGCGCCGACCATTCGATCACTTTTCTGACGGCGCCGTCCTGCCATGAGCGCTCGATGCCTGCGGGGTCATCGGAGGCTCCCATCGGAACCATAGGCAAGCGTGGTCGTTCTGCGTGCATCGGCCTCTAGAGCGAAACCATCGAAACGGGTGGCGTCAAAATCCGGCCGACGTCAGCGACCCGCCAAGGCAGAGTGCAGCGAGCGGAAGGAAATCACACCATGGCCATTCTTCCCACTCCGGAACCAACGCCCACTCCGGCGCCCACGCCACCGCCGTTTCCTGAACCGAAGCCTGTGCGTGAGCCGGATCCGGACAGACTTCCCGACGAAGCTCCCGTCCCCAATCCGGATGAAAATGATGCGCCGCTGAAAATCGGTCCTAAAGCATCCAATCCCGACATTTGACGGAGCGGATTGGCGTGAAGCGATCGGGGAGACGCTCGTTCCCGATCGCTCAGTGCCGGGTGTCGGGGATTGCGCGGCCGAGTGGCCAGCCGGCGCGGCGGCGCCGCCGGCAGACATCAGATCGAGCGCTGTGGCGAAGCGAACTCGGAGGCCTGCCGTAGATGCTGGCGCAGCAGCGCCTCGGCCCATTCGATCTCGCCCGCTTCGACGGCATCGAGAATGGCCAGATGTTCCCGGCAGGACTGCTCGATGCGTTCCGCCGGCAGTTCCTCGAAACCCGCTGATTCCTGCAACCGGCGCAGATTGTTCTGCTGGCGCACCGCATCGGCCAGGAACCGGTTGCCGGAGCAGGCCGCGAGCCCTTCGTGAAAGGATGCATTGATCCGGAACCATTCGTCGCCGCCGATCAGTGTCTTGCCTGTCGACACGATCGCCAGGATGCGCTCGTGAGCGCGCCGGACCGGCGCCAGCTGCTGAGGACCCGCATTGAACATGGGCGACCGCAGCGCCGCGCATTCGACGGCCATCCGGAATTCATAGCTTTCCCGGTAGGCGTCCTCGCCGACAAGTGTGTCGGCGAAACGCCAGCCATGCCCCGGCAGACGCTGCACCAGCCCTTCGGCGGCAAAGCGGAGCAAGAGCTTGCGCACGACGCCGCGGGACACCTGATAGCGCGGCATCAATTCCGCCTCGGACACCTCCTGGGGCAGTTGGCCGAGCGCGCGCTCCCGCATCATCCTGCGGTAAAGCTCCTCAAGCGGAGAGCTGGGCAGGATATCCTCCGGATCAAGGTCGGCGACATCGCGCGCCAATTGCAGCCCCCTCGTCTCGAAGGGACTTAAGATGCCGTGGGCGACCAGCAGTTCCAGCGCCGCGCTGACGGGGGAACGCGAAACGCCGAACGTGCGGGCAAGGTCCGGCACCGAGACGCGGGTTCCGACCGTCCAGCCCGAATCTCTGATCCGCTCCAGGATCCGCCGCGCCAGATCGATCTGCAGCGGACTGGCCGCCTCGCTGCGTGCCGGCCGGTCGATCATCGTTTCGTTCATATCACTTCCTCAAGCGTTCGCATTATAGATATGCGCCACGCAGTTCGAACTGGCAATCCAGCGAATTTTCCTGCTTTTCATTCAATCAAAATGCATTAGTATCCGGACTCACACCAGTTTGAGGCTTCCACTTGATGACAACAGTCGCACCATTTCCGCTTGTCGAGATCGATGGAGCGCCGAGAGCGCGCGGCATGGCCTATGGCGAACAGGCGCGCGGGCGGATCGGCGCTTCGGTAGCGCTCTATGCCGCGCAGCTCGACCGTTTCGGCTTCAGGCGGGACGATGTCGGGCGGTTCTCCGGCATCTTCCTGCCCCGCTTGCGGCAATGGGCGCCCGATCTCGTCGAGGAAATGGAAGGAATTGCGTCAGGCGCGAATGTCGACCTGCCCTCGATCGTCCTGGTCAATGCGCGTACCGAAATCCTGCAGCTCGCCCGGCGCGAGAAAGGCATTTCCGACGACGAGCCCGACGGCTGCACGGGCGCGGCGATCCTGCCGGAGGCAACCCGGAACGGCAGGCTCATCCATGGTCAGAACTGGGACTGGAAGGCCGAATGCTCCGAGACCTCGGTGGTGTTGCGCATCCGGCGAACGGACGGGCCGGACCTCCTCACCTTCACTGAAGCCGGCGGACTGGCGCGCAGCGGCTTCAACTCGGTCGGCATCGGCATCACCGCGAACTATCTCGAATCGGACCGCGACTATCGCGGGATCGGAATTCCGCTTCCCTTCATCCGGCGCCGGGCTCTCGAGGCGCAGCATTTCGCCCATGCCATCAAGGTGGTGGCGACGACGCCGAAATCCGGCTCCAACAACATGATCCTGAGCACCGCCGAAGGGTTCACGGTCGATTTCGAATGCGCCCCGGACGAGAACTTTGCCATCTATCCTGACAAAGAGATGATCGTCCACGCCAATCACTGGCAGAGCCCGGTGGCGTTGTCTAAGCTGCGCGAAACCGGGCTTCGCGACGTGCCGGACAGTCTCTATCGCGACCACCGCGTGCGCCGGCACCTGTCGGCGCGGCATGGAGACATCACCATCGACGACCTGAAGGAAGCCCTGTTCGACGACTTCGCTTCGCCGTTCAGCGTGTGCCGTCCGCAGATCAGGAAGGAAGGCGGCAATCTCTCGGCGACGGTGGCGATGATCGTCTTCGAACCAGCCGCCGGCGTCATGGAGATCGCGCCGTTGCCGGCCAAGAACCGCGAATTCACCCGCTACGAACTCACCATCGAAGACGAGATCCTCGAGCGCGCGGAGAAGGCAGTGCCGGCGCGGGAGAGATCTTCGATATCACAGGAGAAACGATGGTCCGCTTTGTCCTGACCCGGATCGCCAGCGCCGTACCGACCCTCATCCTGGTGTCGGTTGCGGTGTTTGTGATGATGCGCTTCGTCCCCGGCGATCCCGCGACGCTGATGCTGGGAGACCTCGCGCAGCCCGGACAGGTCGATGCGATGCGGCATCAGATGGGGCTCGACCAGCCTGTGGCGGTGCAATATCTGATCTGGGCCGGCAACGTCCTTTCAGGCGATTTCGGACGCTCGATCGGCAGCGGGCAAGAGGTGCTGCCGCTGATCCTCGATCGTTTCGCCGTCTCCTCGACCATCGTTTTTCTCGCCGTACTTGTGGCCTCGGCGATCGCCGTGCCTGCCGGCATGCTGGCCGCCTGGAAGCAGGACAGTCTCCGCGACGTCACTGTCGTCGCCACCTCGACCATCCTGCTCTCGATCCCCAGTTTCTGGCTGGGGCTGATGCTGATGCTGATCTTCGGCCTCTATCTCGGCTGGCTGCCGGTCGTCGGCTACGTACCCTTCAGCCGCGACTTCGCGCAAGCCGCTCTGTATGTGATCCTGCCCGTGGTCACCCTGGTGCTCGTCGAGTCCGGCCCGATTGCGCGCATGGCCAGGGCCAGCACGATCGAGGTAGCGCGCCTGGAATACATCACCCATGCGCGGGCAAAGGGGCTTTCGGAAAGCGCGGTGATGTGGCGCCACGCTTTCAAGAATGCCTTCGCGCCCACCTTGACCCTGATCGGCTTGGTGCTCGGCAGCCTGCTTTCCAGCATCGTCGTCATCGAGACCGTCTTCACCATTCCCGGCCTCGGCCGGCTGCTGGTCGACGCGATCTATGCCCGCGACTATCCCGTGATTCAGGGATCGATGCTGTTCGTCGCCTTCATCTATGTCGCGGTCAATCTTCTCGTCGACCTGATCTACCCGCTGCTCGATCCGAGGGTTACGGCATGATCGCCCGTGCGCTCGGCCGGCCCGGTCTGAAATTCAACGCGATCTTCGGGATCGCCGTCACCGGGGCATTGATCCTTCTGGCCGTGTTCGGTCCGTGGATCGCGCCCTACGATCCGCTCAAGCTTGATCTGCCGTCGCGCCTCAGCGGGCCCTCGCCTGTGCACCTGCTCGGCGCCGACGAATTCGGCCGCGACGTGCTCAGCCGCCTGGCCAGCGGCGCGCGGACCAGCGCCTGGATCGCCTTTGCGACGGTTATTTTCGCATTGATCACCGGCACCCTCTTCGGCGTTCTCGCAGGTTTCCTGCGGGGCTGGGTCGATCGCGCCATCATGATGGTCAACGACGCCTTCCTCGCCTTCCCTGGCCTGCTCCTGGCGCTTGGCCTGATGGCGGTGATCGGCGCCAGCCGCGAGGGTATCATCGTTGCGCTCGGCCTTGCCTACATGCCGATCGTTGTGCGCGTGGTGCGGGCTTCCGTGATGTCCATTCGCGAGCGGGAATATGTCGAGGCCTCGCGCGTGATGGGCAACAGCGAGATCATCACCATGGCGCGGCATGTGCTGCCCAACTGCGTGGCCCCGATCATCGTGCTCGCCACCACCATGTTCGGCTGGATCATCTTGTCGGAAAGCGCACTGAGCTTTCTGGGACTGGGCGTCCCGCCTCCCGCGCCCAGCTGGGGCAACATGCTGTCGACGGCGCGGCCCTATATCGGCCAGGCGCCGCATCTGATCATCCTGCCGGGTCTCTGCATCTCGATCACGCTGCTCGGCATCAACATGCTGGGCGACGCGGTGCGCGACTGGCTCGACCCGAATACGTAGGTGCTGGAAACATGCTCGTGCCAGCCGGTGACAACAACACGATGCTTTCAGTGCGCAACCTGTCGATCTCGGTCGGACCATCGGGAAAGCGGATCGTCGACGAGCTGAACTTCGATCTCGCCCCCGGTGACATGCAGGCGCTGGTCGGCGAATCCGGTTCGGGCAAGACGATGGCGGCCCGCTCGATTCTGAACCTGCTCCCTGCCCCGCTGGTCACGACGCCGGATAGCAGCATCCGCTTCGAAGGACGGGAGCTCACCGGCCTAGCCGCAAAGGCGCTGCGCCAGGTACGCGGTGCACAGATCGGCATGGTTTTCCAGGAGCCGATGGTCTCGCTCAATCCCGCCGTCACCATCGGCGAGCAGATGGCCGAAGGGCTTCGCCTGCATCGCGACATATCGCGCGCCGAGATAAAGGACCGCTCGCTGGCGATGCTGGAGAGGATCCAGATCAAGGATCCCGGCAAATGCCTTGCAGCCTATCCGCACGAATTTTCGGGCGGCATGCGCCAACGCATCATGCTCGCATCGGTCATGCTGCTCAAACCGCGCCTGCTGATCGCCGACGAGCCGACCACGGCGCTCGACACGCTGGTGCAGCGCGACGTGCTCGACCTCATGGTCGAGCTGACGCGGGAGAATGGAACCGCCGTCCTGCTGATCAGCCACGACCTCGGCATGGTGTCCCACTATGTGAACAACGTGACGGTGATGTGCGAAGGCAAGGCGGTCGAACAGGGAAGCAGCACCCAGGTCCTTCACACACCGCAGCATGACTATACCAGGCGGTTGGTGGATGCGCTTCCCAAGCGCAGCGCCGGCGGATCGAGAAGAGCCGTCAACGGCCCGCCCCTGGTCGAGATCAGCAATGTCGTGATCGACTATCCGGGCCGTCCTAGGCTGTTTGCGCGCGCGGAGCCGAAGCGCGCCGTCGACGGCGTCGACCTGGCCATCCGGCGCGGCGAAACCCTGGCGTTGGTCGGCGCGTCGGGCTCCGGCAAGACGACGCTCGGGCGCGCCATTGTTGGCCTCGTCAGGCCGTCCAGCGGAACGATCTCGTTTCTTGGCAAGGCGATTGCAAATAAACGATCGGCTAACGCGCGTGCGCAGCGTCGCGACATGCAGATCGTCTTCCAGGACCCCTATTCGTCGCTCGACCCTCGCCAGTCCATTGCCGAGATTGTCACCGAGCCGTTGAAGCTCGACACCGAATTGGATCGCAAGCGGCGGACAGCGCGCATGGATGAAGTCATCGAGGAAGTGGGACTGACGCGCGACCTTCTCGAGCGTTTCCCGCATCAGCTGTCGGGCGGGCAACGCCAGCGCGTCGCAATCGCGCGGGCGATCGTCAGGCGACCGGCCTTCGTCGGCGCCGACGAGCCGGTCTCGGCGCTGGACATGACGGTGCAGAAACAGATCCTGCTTCTGATCCGGTCGTTGCAGGAACGCTACGGTTTCGCCTGCCTGTTCGTCTCACATGATCTGGGTGCGGTGGAGCAGGTTGCCGACCGGGTCGCCGTCATGCAGGACGGAAGGATCGTCGAGATCGGCGACCGCGACGATGTATTCGACCGTCCGCGCCACGCCTATACGCGCGCCCTTCTCGATGCGGCGATGCTGATCGATCGCCGTTTCGCCGATGGCGTACGCAAGGCAGTGGCGCAATGACGGCAACAGGGCTCGTCTCGGCACCATGACACCGTTCGGCCACATCAAGGAAATCTGGCGATATCCCGTCAGTTCGATGGGCGGCGAACGGCTGGACCGGACGGAGCTTGCGGTAGGCGGAATTCCGGGCGACCGGATCTGGGGCGTCGTCGACCGGCGCGACGGAATTGTTGCCGCGCCGGAGAAGCTAAAACATTGGCGGCCGCTGCCGAACCTTCTTGCAAGACTGCGGGGCGACAGGCCGGAAATCGGATTGGACAATGGCTCCTGGATCGATGCCGGCTCCAGCCTCGCAGGCGAGCTGGTTTCGGCCTTCCTCGATTTCCGGGCTGTGCTGCACCCACACGTCCCCTTCGGCTCGGAAGCCCAGGATCATATCGCGCCACGCTATCAGCGCGCCGACATCCACATCGTCACGACAGCCTCGATGAACCGGCTTGCCGGTCTGCTTGCGGATTCCTCGCAAGTGGATTCGAGGCGGTTCCGGCCCAACATCGTGATCGAAACCGACGCTTCGTGGGACGGTTTGGTCGAACAGCAGATCATCGGCAAAGTGTTTTCGATCGGCGAGGCGCGGATCATGATCTCAGAACCGTGCGCGCGCTGCACCTTCACGGCGCTGGCGCAAGGCGATCTCGCCTTCGAACCGGCAGTGCTGCAAACGATAGCGCGCCATGGCGAAGGCGGCTTCGGCGCGCTCTGCCAGGTCGTGCAGCCGGGCAAGGTCAGGCTGGGCGACAGGGTCAACGAAGCCTGACCCTTCTTCCAACTTTCGGTGCGGGGCGGCGGCACGTCGTGGCTGATGGGTGAGATGGGCCGTAAGTTCGATGGCGGCTATGCGGAGTATGCGTTTGTTGCCGAACTCGCTGCTGATGCCGGCCACTACGCACCGCGTCCTTGATGCACCGGATTCATCCCCTAGTTTACCTCCGTGGGCGCCTTAGTAGCGAGTTTGCCTGGGGGCGGCGGCGGTTGCGCCGTCATGACTGCATGCCGCGGAAAGACGGTTGGACCGACGCACTTTATGGAGGTGGTCGTGCGTCAATCCCCTGAATCCAGCTGGGCATATTTCGCATTCGTTTGCTCGATCGCGGTAGCTTGCGCAGGAGCTGCAGCCGGCGGCCAGCGCGGCGGAGGCAATAGTGCTGGCAACTATGGTGGCGGAGGCAATAGCGCTGGCAGCCATGGCGGAGGCAATAGCGCTGGCAGCCATCACGGTGAAGGCCGCAAAGGCGGCCCGCACAAAGGACCTGGCGGCAAGCCCAGCGGCACCAGCAGTAGTTCACCGGTGGACGACGATGGAACCAGCACCGCTGCAACGGCGGCAGTGGCGGCAACTACGACCGCCACTGCCGTCAGTGTCGTCCCGTCCATGGAGGCCGGACAGTCGGTCGGCCTTCCGCCCAGCCTCCAGCCTCCCAGCGACATCGCCAGCCCATCAATTGTGAGTCCAATCAAAGCGCTGCCGGGCGTCCCGGATGAAGTCGTTCGCGCCTGCCATGATGCAATCGAGTCGGCCGCCGCCCCGTTTGGCGCGACCAGTGTGCGCGTCAGCAGCGCAGGGTCCATACATCAGTTGAGCCCGGATACGATCTTGGCTCCCATTGAGGTCAGGATCGACTATGTACGGCAAGGCAGGGTGGAGACGCGGCAGGCGCCGATCAAATGCGAATTGAACGCGACTGGCGGCGTGATCGGGCTGACATAGGGCATCGCGCAGACTCCTCGCCGACGAGAGCAGGATGATTCGAACGGGTGATCTCATCCTGGCATAACTTCTTGTTTTGCCCGGAGTGGCTGCGGCGTCGTGAGAGGGTGCGAGGCAATGCCTTCCGAAGCCTTCGATAGGAGGACCGCGCAGTCGTTTTGGGAATCACTCCAATGTCGCGTTTCTTGGCCTGAGGGAATAGGGAAGCGTGAGAGAACGCACCCGGGTAATCCGCGACGGGTTGCGAACCTTGCTGCGTGCAGTCTTCTGGCTGACAGCCTTCACCGGGCCGGTAGCGGCTGCTGCGCGGCCAGAGCGCGGCTTCAACGGCCGCTCAACCTGCGCGCTGCGACGCTCAGCCCTGAGCCTGTCATTGTCCGCGCGCGCCGCAGCCAGGTCGCGGGCAAGTGAAATATTGGCTTCACGTTGCTGGTCCAGAGCCTCCTTCAGCCTGGTGACCCGTACCAAAAGTGCTCGGGCGGCGGCGCGTTCGAGGCGAACCTTATCGAGATCCTCATGGGTCGAGACTGCTGCAGCGCGTTCTCGTGCCAGCGCTTGCGCCGTCTCGGTTGCAGTCTGCTCGGCACGCTCTCTCGCTGCGACTGCTCCGGCTCGTTCCTGTTCAGCTGCGACGCGCTCGAGGCGAGCTTTTTCCAGCTCGTCACGCGTCGACGCAGTTGCAGCACGTTCTCGTGCCAGAGCCTGTGCCGCCTCGGTTACAGTCTGCTCGGCACGCTCTCTCGCTGACACCGCTCTGGCTCGTTCCTGTTCAGCCGCGTCGCGCTCGAGGCGAGCTTTTTTTAGCTCCTCACGAATCGACGCTGCTGCAGCGCGTTCTCGAGCCAGCGCGCCCTCCGTCTCGGCTGCGGTCTGCTTCACTCGTTCTCTCGCTGTGACTGCACCGGTCCGTTCCTGCTCAGCCACTTCCGCGCGCTCCATGAGCGCGGCATTCGACAGTTTCACTTCGGCGAGGTCGCCACGAAGGTTCTCGGACTTCCGGCGTTCGTCGCCGAGCATTCCGCTCGCTTGCGCCAGCGAAGCCTTGGCCTTGGCGCGATCCTCGGCGGCCTCGGCCTCAAGCTGTTCAATTTTCGCCCTCGCTCGCGACAAATCGCGCGCCCGCCATTCGGCTCGCTGACGCTCCAGATGAGCAGCGGGCATCTCCGTAAAGACATAATTGGTGGCCTCGCTCAGCATTGTGCGGGCATCTCCCGCTATGCGCCGCAATGCGTCAAGTGTGCGGGCTGCCGCGAGCTCGTTGCGCAATCGCTCCTCGCGTGCGTTGTCGGAGGCTGCCATGCTTGTCCTCAGCGCATCGATCTGCTTGCGCGACTCGAGGAGTGCTCCCTGCAAAGCAGCGCTCCTGGCGCGTTCGCCTTCCGCCACCCGGTACTCCTGGCCGCCCAATTCCCCTGCGGCGACTGCCTGACCACCGGCTGCCCCGAGTTGCGCCCGGGCAGCCTCAAGATCCGGGCTGAGCAAGTCGACACGCGTGCCTTGGGCCCGCGAAATGGCGGGGGCGCTTTCGACCCAGTTTTGTCTCGTCATCGCATAGCTAAGCGGCACGGCCAGACAGATTGCGGCGACGCCCAAGCGGGGCACAAGACCGATCGGCTTGCGAACGCGAGGAGGGAAGGCCGTTACGATGGTCGGCTCGGGATTCAGGCTGAACCCTCCCCTTTGAGCTGTGACATTCAAACCGCGATGCGCCGGATTGGCCAACTGAGCAATTTTGCGCGGGGAAGCCTTATGACCCAATTGGTCCCATGCTGACCCGCACTCCCCACGTTCCGCGGGGGCGAGTTGTGTCGGCATACGGCTCAGAGCCCTCAATACTGGACTACTTACGGCGGCAAGATTAGCCGCCATCTGCCTACGAACATAGCCAGCGATTTCTCTGACCGATGTCGCAAGGCGGCCGGATTGCGGTATGTTCGTCGCGGAAGCGAAAGCGTTGGTCTGGGCCACAGACGAACTCTCGCAAACTTCGGAGATCACGTCGAAATACTCGATTCGCACCCCGAAGCGAAGGTAATTGGCATCCTGACGCCGATCATCCAGGTCTGCCGTGTCTGAGGGCACGACAACCTGAGAAGAAGCAGGCTCGGTTGCAAGGTCGACCGGGCTTTCCCAATCCCAAGATGCCTCCTCGGGGGGATCAGATCCGCCTTCGCTCACATCTGATTTGAGGCGACGCCGTTGCACCGCGATAAGGATACGCCGGAGCACAAGATAGAGGCCCACCAATGCAAGTATTGCAATCCCGCCCAGGACGGCGAAATCTGCATCGTTTGCGTAAATTTCGGCAAGATAATTTGGCATTGCCGTGCCTGTGCGGTTTTGGGTGTATTCTCAAGTTCGTGAAGCGGTGTTTGGCCCCTCGCCTTGGTGCTGGCTAACGCCTTCGATCGCTTTCGAAGCTGTCACTGCTTCGAGGTCCCTCCGGTGTTCGGAGCGCCGGTCGCGCGCTGATAGACATGCCGGCGCAGATGACTTTTTTGAAACGAAACTTGAAGATGCCGTGGCCGCCGATTGTCGGCCACCAAGGGAGCACAGGCTCTGAAAAGCCGACTTGCACCTCTGCATCACAACGTCCCGGGAGTTCCTCTCACGGTGCGAACCATTCCGCCATTTCCGGCTTAGGACGGTCCTCCTGGGATTTAAGCTAGGTCATAGACCTTCACGGTCAACCGGCACCTCAAGCGAAAGATCGGAGGCAACACGCCTTCGATCTCTCGAGCGACAGACAACCGCCTGTCTATTCGCTTTTCCAAACACCCCATACGCGGGGGTTTGCCGCGGGCCATACCGAATAGCCCTTCACCTTCGATGACACCGCGTCGACGGATGGTTCGTAGTAGAGGCCAAGGATCGGCACATCCTTTGCCATGAGGGCATGGAGCTGCTTGAACAGCGCCTTGCGTTGTCCGGGGTCGGTCGTGGCCATCGACTTCGTGTAGAGGTCGAGGGCTTCCTTGCTGTCCCACTGCGCCGTCGGGTCGGTCGCCTTGTCGCCGAGGATGACGCCATACATCAGCGACGGATCGAGAGGAGCCGAGTAGCCGAAGGACTGGATCTGGAATTTGCCGGCAAGGTAATTGTCGAGCTGTGCCGCCCAATCCAGCACTTCGAGCTGGGCATTGAAGCCCGCAGCCGTCAGCATCGCCTGCAGCAGCACGGCGTTTTCATACATGCCCTGGTAGCGGGTATTGGTCTGGATCTTGATCGGCTCGCCCTTGTAGCCGGCTTCGTCCAGCAGTGCCTTGGCCTTGACCGGGTCGTATTGCGGCCATTTGAGGAATTCGTCGTCGAAGAACGAGCTCGCCTGGGCGACGGCCGAGGGATCTCCGGTGGCGACGCCGTTGGTGCGGGCGGCGGCGATCTGGTTGATGTCGGCGGCATGCGCCAGCGCCGTGCGTATCTTGGCGTTCGACAGCAGCGGGTCCTTGGTTTGCAGCAGGATCGCCGTCCATGAAAGGCCTTGCGTCGACAGCACCGTCATGCCCCGCGACTTGGCTTCCTCGACACGCGATGATTCAAGGTCGGGAAGCACGTCGAGCTCGCCGGCAAACAGCGCGGTCTCCGCCGCCGCCGTGTCGGGGATGACGATAAAGCGCACCTCGTCGACATAGGCCTCCCGGCTGCCGGCAAAGCCACTTGGCGCCTCCTTCACCGGCTTGTAGTCGGCAAAGCGTTCGAGCGCCAAATACTGGCCCTTGACCCATTCCTTCAGCGTGAAGGGACCGCTGCCGATGGCGGAATCGGCGATCCATTTGCCGTCAGCGCCGACATTCTTCGGGCTGGCCACCCAGCCATTGCACTGGACACTGGCGAGCTGCGCCAAAAAGAGCGCATTCGGCGCGTTGAGCGTGAAGACGACGGTGCGTGGATCAGGCGTCGCCACTTGCTCGACCTTGAGGCCCTGGCTGCCATCGAAGAACGGAATGCAGAACCACTGGTTGGCTGGGTCCATGCGGCGGTCCCAGTTCCATTTGACGTCGGATGAGGTCACGGCGTCGCCATTGTGGAAAGCGGCGCCGTCGCGCAGCGTAAAGGCATAGGTCTTGCCGTCGTCCGACACTTTCCAGGATTCGGCCAGTGCCGGCCCTACTGTAAGATCGGCGCGATAGGCCACCAGCGTCTCAAAGATATGGTGCAGCACCGTGTCGGTATTCGCGTCTCGGCTGAGACCGTCGGTGGCGCGGATATCGGCGTTGATGCGAACCTTGAGCGTGCCGCCGGTTTTCGGCTGCTCCTGCGCCGTCGCCGGCAATGCACACGCCATCACGGCGATTGCCGCCAGCACCTGGATCAATTGTCTTCCCATTCTCAATCCTGTTCCCATTTTTTATCTCCAGTTTGTTGACTGCAGTTTTTCAGGCGGGCGGCATTCAATGCCCGCGCAAAGAACTCCTTGACCTTGGCGATGAGCTCGCGGTCGTTGTGAGCGATGCCAGGCACGACATCCAGCTGCACCTCGACGCTGTGTCTCTCCAGGCTGCCCTTCAACGATCTGATCCGGTCGTTGCGGGTCGCGCCGGCGACATCGGCGCCGGGCATCCACCAGTCATCCTCCGGCTTGATGGTGATCTCCCAGGTTTGGAGATCGTCACCCCCGATCACCATCTGCACGGCGACCTTGCGCATGGCGTCGAGGTCGATCTTCTTGCCGAACACGTTCTCGAAGTCGCGTACCCCGACCCAGAAATCGTGATCGAAGTCGAGCAGGGTCACTACGCCCGGTGCACCGATCGATGCAGCCAGCAGACGTTCGGGATGGAGGAACAGGAAACGATGGGTGAAATGGCCACCGCCGGAGAAGCCGTACATCAGCACGCGGTCCCCTCTGATGCGGTAGCGCTCGCGCATCTCCTCGACCATGTCGAGGAGCACGGCATCGTAGTGGAGGTCGCCCTGGCGCAGCATCTTGTAAGAGGAAAGATCGCCCGGAAAACAGATATTCGCCGGGAAGAGCGGAGCAAGCACGATCACGCCGTTCTGTTCGGCGAAGTCGGCAAAGGCGTCCCGGTAGGCGAGCATGCCGCGTTCGGTGCCATGCACGATCACCGCCAGCGGATAGGTCTTGCCGCCGTCTTCGTCATAGTCCTCGGGCACATAGGCACAATAGGGGAAGCGCTGGTCGAAGCGTGAGGCGTACACCGTGGTGTGCCCGAAGTCGTAATAGGACAGGCGCTTGCCATGTCCGCTGACGTTGCGCATCGAATTTTCCCTAATCTCAATCTCATTGTTTCATCATTTTGTGTGACTGAAAAGCATTTGTTTATCCCTGATGTCAGGAAAGTACGTATTTTACGTCGCATAACGCCGAAGCTTCCGGAGCAGGCATGAGCAGGTGTCCCGCCCGTCGCGCCTCAGTTCCGGGTTCCGGAAACTTGACGTGCTGCAAAAGGTGCATCGCGCCTCGCTTACGTCGCGCACGATAGCGGCGCGTGCGCATGGCCCATCTGGGCTTCGATCGCGGCGACGATCGCATCGGCGCCGTCGGCTCAAGGTCGGCCGAGCGGCATGACAACGACATCGTGAAGTTGTGCAGGTTGACTCGATTCTCTGCTTGCCTAATTAGGTTCTCGGGGCTCAGCGCAAATCACTACAGTCGGTATGATATCTTCCCGCATCCGAACGCTTGTCCTTGTTGTTGTTCTCCTGGCCGGCAGTTCGATCGTGTCCTCCTGCGTCGCCCCTGACGACACGTCGAACCTCCCAAAGGAAGACGCCACAACGGCGGCAGCCCGCAAAGAGATGGTCGGTCTCAGCGAGGCGGACGTTCGAATGTGCGCTGGCTTTCCGACTGCCACCGCCGATGCGGGCGGAAGCAAGATCTGGACGTATCAGCGTACCGTTCAACGCGGCAATCTCAACGTCGTGATTCCAACTTTGGCCGTGGGTGCGGTCCCGACGGTTGGAGGATCGCTCAATGTCGATCCTGGCGGCTATTGCAACACGCAAATTCGAATGATCGATGGCCATGTTGCCGAGGTCGCCTACGCCGGCGACAACAACACGCCGAACCACCGCGATGCGCTCTGCGTCAGCACGGTAGACGGCTGCGTGGCATATGCCCGCCGGCGCCATCAGGTCAGGACAGGAGCCGTTTCCAGGTAATCGGGCCGGCTGGCGCACCCCAGGCCCTGCACCGTTCGTTCCTATGTCAGGCAGGCGTTCTATATTCCGAACAGCCGCCAGAGACCGACCTCCCCGCCGATCAGCCTTGCGAAGGCCGATCGCCCGGAACCATTCTTGTGGTCGGGAGTACAAGTAGTCGGGAGTACAGGGACGGCAGACGATGATCATCACCCGCAGGACATTCGTGAAGGCTGCCGCCACTTCCGGAGCGGCTCTGGTGTTGCCGGGAACCGCGCCCGGCGCGCCGCCTGCGCCGATGGTGCGGGCCGTGCCCTCCTCGGGAGAGATGCTTCCCGCTGTGGGCCTGGGCACCTGGATCACCTTCAATGTCGGCGACGATCCGGTGCTGCGCGACGAGTGCGCCGAGGTGATGGCGGCCTTCTTCGCGGCGGGCGGCCGCATGATCGATTCCTCGCCCATGTACGGCTCCTCGCAGCCTGTGATCGGCTATGGCCTCGAGAAGCTCGGCCGGCCCGAAGCGCTGTTTTCCGCCGAGAAGGTCTGGACCTCCTCCGCGGCCGACGGACCCGCGCAGATCGAGCAGTCGCGCCGCTTGTGGGGTGTGCCGCGCTTCGATCTCGTGCAGGTCCACAATCTCGTCGCCTGGGAAACGCATCTCGAAACCTTATTCGCCAAGAAGGCGGACGGGCGGATCCGTTATGTCGGCATCACGACGTCCGAAGGACGACGGCACGACCTGTTCGAACAAATCATGCACGCGCATCCGCTCGACTTCGTGCAGCTCACCTATAACATCGTCGACCGCGAGGCGGAGGAGCGGCTCCTGCCGCTGGCGGCCGAGCGCGGGATGGCCGTCATCGTCAACCGGCCGTTTCGCCAAGGCGCGCTGACGCGCCAGCTCGAAGGCGAGACGCTGCCGGACTGGGCGGCCGAGATCGGTGCCGGGACCTGGGCGCAGTTCATTTTGAAGTTCATCCTTTCGCATCCCTCCGTCACCGTTGCCATCCCCGCCACCACCAGCGTCGAACACGTGCGCGAGAATCTGCTGGCGGCGACCGGTCCCCTCCCCGACGCGGCCATGCGCGATCAGATGGCGGCCTACGTCCGGGATCTCTAGATGTCGGAATGGTGGACCTACCGGCTGGAAGATTTCCTGCTCTTCTCGCCGCGCGTCTACTGGCGCATGTTCGAGTTGGCCAATGCCGCCGTCTGGCCGCTGCATCTCCTGACGCTCGCCGCCGGCCTCGCCATTGTCCTGCTCGTGCTGCGGCGGCCGCGTCGCCACGGCCTCTGGATTGCGCTCGTCCTCGCCGCGCTCTTTGCCTTTGTCGGCTGGTCCTTCCTGTGGAGCCGCTATGCAGTGATCAACTGGGCGATCGCCTATGTCGCGCCGGCCTTCGGCCTGCAGGCGCTGCTGATGGCGTTCGGCGGAGCCGCGCGCGGCGGCCTCGCCTTCGAGCGGCGTGACATCGCAGCAAGGCTCGGGCTGCTGATCCTGGCCGCTGGCATCGTCGTCTATCCCCTCCTCCCGCCGCTCTTCGGGCGCCCATGGGCGAGCGCCGAGGTCTTCGGCATCGCGCCGGACCCGACTGCGATCACGACGCTCGGCGTGCTGCTTGCAGCGAGCGGCGGGCCTGTGCCGCTGCTGTTTGCGATCCCGCTGCTGTGGCTTCTGCTCAGCGGCCTGACGCTCCATGCCATGGGCGATCCGCAAGCCTGGCTGCCGCTTCTGGCAGCGGCCACCACTGTCGCTGCCTTGGCCCTGCGCCGCATTGCCCGATGATTTGGCGGCGCGCTCGGCATTTGCTCTGGCGGCGTTGCTGCTCACCGGCGCGGTCTATATCGCGCAGGCCTTCCGCCGATCGTCGGCGCTCTCAACGCGCCGCCCATACCAGGCCGCGACGAAATATCGTTCGCATCTGCGGCACCGCGAACTCCTTGGCGGCATGTCCGAGCGCGGAATAGAACACCCTTCCCTTGCCGTGCCGGCGCTTCCAGACGACCGGCATGACCACGCCTTCGATCCAGGACGCGTGCTCGCCGGAGAAGGTGGTGGTCGCCAGCACCTCATTCGATGGATCCACATGCATGTAGTACTGCTCAGAACGGTACGAGAAATCATCGATGCCGTTCATGATCGGATCGTCGCGCCTGGTGATGTCGACCCGGTAGTCGATGATGTTGCCTGGGTGGGCCACCCACTGACCGCCGCACATGAACTGGTATTCCGTGGCCTCACGAAAGGCATCGCACATGCCGCCGTGATAGCCGCCAAGGCCGACACCGCCCTCGACTGCCTTTGTCAGGTTGAGCTCCTCGTTCTTCGCAAGCTTGGCCATCGTGTAGATCGGGACGATCAGGCTCAGATCGGCGATCGAAGGGTCGGCGAATATCTCGGTCGTGGTTTCGACGCGCACGCCAAACCCTTCCTCTTCGAGCATCGCCTTGACGACGCGCGCACCTTCTTCCGGCTCGTGTCCATCCCAGCCGCCCCATACGATCAGCGCTTGCCGCATATTCTTCTCCGGCAGTTGTGCATGAAGACTGTCAGCAAGATGATCGATGAAACAAGAGCTGTACGAAATTAGTGGTGACGGGTTTGAGTTTGGCAGTTTGCGCAGCACAGCCCCAACGCCGCGGTAGCACGGTTCAGTGGATTGCCGCATTCTTCTAGCTGCCTGGCGCAGGCCAGGTTGGCGACGCTCATGGCAACCGATACCAACAGCGCAAAAGCCATGCTTGATGCCGATAGGCTCGGCACTGCAAGGGTGGTGATCTGCCCCTTAGAACCACCGCCGCTCAGGTTCGGAACTCTTTGCAATCACAATTCCCAAGACAACACCGAGCACGCCGCCAAGCATCATCGCCGAAGATATTGTGCCTGGGTTCTGCTGGACAGTTTCAGTCACGGTGTGCGCCTGGCTACGCAATTGCCGGGCTGCGCGCGAGGCCCGTTCGGCGGCGCCGTCGTACCAGCCCTGTGCCTCCTCGGCGCGGTCGGAAAGGGTCCGATTTATTTTCGTGATCTCGCGGCGAAGCTCAGCGATCTGCTTCTTCATCGCCTCCTGGGCTTCGTTTGCCGCCTTTGAGGCGCCTGCGTTGTTAGCGGTTTCGGCCATTGGATCTCTCCCTTTGGTATCAAACAGGGGAACGGTCGCAGGCGCGCAGGGTTCCTTGTCTTGGAAAACAGCACCGTTGATTGCGTTATCAAGCATTCCCCTGCACGCGCGTGTGGCGAGCTATGATTCTCTCCTCGTCGGTCGCGACGACGCGTATTTCGACCTTGCTGTCCGGTCGGCTTATGATCTCGGCATGAGAGCCATTGGATGGCTCATCGATCGCCACGCCAAGCCAATGAAGCCTTTCGCATATTGCCTTGCGGACCGGCGCTGAGCGCTCGCCAATGCCGGCGGTGAACACGAGGCATTCGAGGCCGCCCAACGTGTTGGCGAGTGCGGCAACTTCCCTTGCGGCCCGGAAAGCAAAAAGTTCTACCGCTTCGCGGGCGTGGGGATCGTCGCTCGCTTCCAGCGTGCGCATGTCGCCCGAGATGCGGGATATTCCGAGCAGCCCGGATTCCTCATACAGCATGTGCTGCAGAGCCTCCCCCGCGATACCTCTCTCCAGGATGAAGTACAAAAGCACGCCCGGATCGATGGCGCCGCAACGCGTACCCATGACCAGGCCGTCGAGCGCGGAAAAGCCCATCGTCGTATCGACGCTTCTTCCGTCGCGCATGGCGCACAGGCTCGCTCCGTTGCCGAGATGGGCGACGATTGTCCGCTTCGCCGCAAGAGCGGGCGCTATCTCCTTGAGCCGCCCGGCGATGTATTCGTAGGAAAGACCATGAAACCCGTAGCGGCGAATTCCGTCCTCATCAAATCTACGCGGTAGCGCGAAGCGGCTCACGATCGGATCGATCGTCTGATGGAAGGCTGTGTCGAAACATCCGACCTGCGGCAGATCCGGCCGCAGCGCCGCAAGTGTGCGGATCGGCGCGAGACTGCGAGGCTGATGCAGCGGAGCAAGCGGCGTCAGCCTGTCCAAGGCCTCGATTACGTCCGGCGTCAGACGGACGGGTTCGACGAACTCGCGCCCGCCATGCACGATGCGGTGTCCGGCGGAGACCAGTTTTCTGCCGCCAAGTTCGCTCTCGATCCAGTCGAGCAATGCGCCGATGCTGGCCTCGTACGCGTCTCCGGCAAGCGGCCGATCACACTGCACTGTTCCATCGGCCGCTTTCACGCTGAGCCTCGGCGCATCGCCCAGGTCCAGCGTACCACGCGAGACGAGTTGCAGTTCTGCGGAGGGTTCAACATCGTATAGTCCGAATTTGATGCTGGAGGAGCCGGCGTTCAGTGCAAGAATGGCGTGTCGCATCACTCGGCAACCTTCGTCGCACTGTTACCAGGCCAGTTCCACTTCTGAATTTCGGGCATGTCTTCGCCGTACTCGCGGACGTAAGCCTTGTGTTCCGCAAGCTTCCCGTGAAGTTCGGCGGCAAGATTTTTCGCCTGTTCGGCGAGACCTGGCACGTGTTTGATCGCGGCGAGCGCCAGGTTGAAACGGTCAAGTTCATTGAGCACAACCATGTCGAACGGCGTGGTGGTTGTACCTTCCTCGCGAAAACCGTGCACATGCATGTTGTCATGGTTGGCGCGTCGGTAGGTCAGCCGGTGGATGAGGTAGGGATAGCCGTGATAGGCGAAGATGACCGGCCTGGTTTTCGTGAACAGCGCGTCGAAATCCTCATCGGCAAGGCCATGCGGATGCTTTGAATTCGACTGCAGCGTCATCAGGTCGACCACATTGACGACGCGAATCTTCAGGTCCGGAAGCGCCGAACGCAAGATGTCGGTGGCAGCGAGCGTCTCCAGTGTCGGCACGTCGCCGGCGCAGGCCATCACCACATCCGGATCCTCGCCCTTCGCAACCGTTCCGGCCCATTCCCAGATCCCCGCCCCCGCGCTGCAGTGCGTTTCTGCATCTTCAACAGACAGCCATTGCGGCGCCGGCTGCTTGCCGGCGGTGATAACGTTGATGCGGTTGTAGGTTCTCATGCAATGGTCGGTGATCCAGAGCAGCGTGTTGGCATCCGGCGGGAAATAGAGCCTGACGGTATCGGCCTTCTTGTTGGCGACGAGATCGGCAAAGCCCGGATCCTGGTGGCTGAAGCCGTTGTGATCCTGCCGCCAGACATGAGAGGTCAGCAGGTAATTGAGTGAAGCGATCGGCTTGCGCCAGGCAAGCTCGCGGGATGTCTTCAGCCATTTCGCATGCTGGTTGACCATGGAATCGACGATGTGGATGAACGCCTCGTAACAGGAAAACATGCCATGCCGGCCGGTCAGCAGATAGCCCTCCAGCCAACCCTGGCAGAGATGCTCGCTGAGCACTTCCATGACACGGCCGTCACGGGAGAGCTGGACGTCGTAGGGCTCGATCCGCTGCATCCAGACCCGGTCCGTAACCTCGAAGACGTCGTCAAGGCGGTTGGAGGACGTCTCATCCGGCCCCATCAGCCGGAAATTCCTGGCCTCCGCATTCAGGCGTATGACGTCGCGGAGATAGCTTCCGAGAATCCGCGTCGCCTCGGCTGTGGCACCTCCCGGACGCGCCACGTCGAGCGCCAGGCTTTTCCAATCGGGAAGCACGAGGTCGCGCTTCAGCAATCCGCCATTGGCATAGGGGGTTGCGCCCATGCGCTTTGACCCCGTTGGCGCAAGCGCCGCCAACTCTGGACGCAGATGCCCACTGTTGTCGAACAGCTTTTCCGGCTCATAGCTCCGCATCCAATCTTCGAGGATCTTGCGGTGCGCCTCGTTGCCGCGCGCGTTCGACACCGGAACTTGATGCGAGCGCCAGAAATCCTCGACCTTCTTGCCGTCGACCTCCTTCGGTCCGGTCCACCCCTTCGGGCTGCGCAGCACGATCATCGGCCACAGCGGACGCTCTCCCTGCCAGCCCGACGCTCGGGCGCGCTTCTGGATCGAGCGGATTCTGTCCAGCGCAGTGTCCAGCTTCGTGGCCATCAACCGATGCATGGGAATCGGCTCGTGTCCTTCGACGAAAAGTGGCTCGTAGCCATAGCCGGCGAACAGGCCCCGCAATTCCACGTCATCCATGCGGGCAAGGATCGTCGGGTTGGCGATCTTGTAGCCGTTGAGATGCAGGATCGGCAGCACGGCGCCGTCGGATGCCGGGTTGAGGAACTTGTTGGAGTGCCATGCCGCCGCGAGCGGACCGGTCTCCGCTTCACCGTCGCCGACGACGCAGGCGACCACCAGATCAGGATTGTCGAAGGCTGCGCCGAAGGCATGGACCAGCGCATATCCCAGTTCTCCGCCTTCATGGATCGAGCCGGGCGTTTCCGGAGCAGCGTGGCTCGGCACTCCACCGGGGAAGGAGAATTGCCTGAAGAGTCTCCTCAGGCCGTCTTCGCCCTGGCCGATCTCAGGATAGATCTCGCTGTAGGTGCCCTCAAGCCACGTGTTCGCCACCATCGCCGGGCCGCCATGACCTGGGCCGCAGATAAACAGAACGTCGAGACCGCGTTCCCGGATAACGCGGTTCAGGTGGACGTAGATGAAGTTGAGGCCAGGTGTCGTGCCCCAATGGCCGAGCAGCCGCGGCTTGACGTGCTCGGCTTTCACGGGCTCGCGCAGCAGCGGATTGTCGAGCAGGTAGATCTGGCCGACCGAAATGTAGTTCGCGGCGCGCCAATAGCGATCCATGAGATTGACCTGATCAAGGCCTGTTGTCTGCGCAGTGGTCCGAGCCTCGTCGTTCATCGAAACATCTCCAGAATGCGTTCGCCCGTCGATATCTGGAGTGAGATTGCCTCGGAGAAAGGATTTTCACGGAAATAAGTTCGGCTGGAGCCGCCATCCGCGCCTGCCAATCGCTCTTTTGCAGGAACCTGGAAGCTCGCCAACGGTTAAGGAGACGAGCCGCCGAAATGAGATCAAGCGCGAGCAGAGTGCACGCCGATCGAGGGATTGTCGCCGGGGAGCCGTTAGGCACGATTGGGGGACAATCAGTGCGGAGCACCGCCAGCCCGAAAGAGGAGCAAAAGATGCTCGATCTTCCCGATGCACGCGACCGAATGGTCGAAGTCCAGCTCAGCCGCCGTGGCATCCATGACCGCGAGGTGCTGGAAGCGATGCGTGAGGTTCCACGCGAGGCTTTCGTCGCACCCGGCTTTGAAGAATTCGCCTACGAGGATGGGCCGCTGCCGATCGCCGAAGGTCAGACGATATCGCAGCCCTACATCGTCGCCTTGATGATCGAGATGGCAGAGATCGGACCGGGCGACCATGTCCTGGAGGTTGGCACCGGCTCAGGGTACGCGGCTGCCGTGATGAGCCGGATCGTCGAACGCGTCTACACGATCGAACGCCACGCCGGGTTGGCCGAAACGGCGAGACAGCGGTTCGAAGAGCTTGGCTATGACAATATTGAAGTCCGCACCGGCGATGGCACTAAAGGCTGGCCCGACGCAGCGCCCTTCGACGCCATTCTGGTCGCCGCCGGCGGACCCGGTGCGCCGCTTGCCCTTCAGCAACAGCTCGACGTCGGCGGCAGGCTCGTGATCCCGGTAGGCGACGAACCGGATGATCAGCGCCTTCTCAAGGTCACCCGAACCGGCGCTGCAACTTACAGCGAGGAGGATTTCGGCGGCGTGCGGTTTGTCCCGCTCATCGGCGAGCAGGGCTGGCCCGAGAGCGGCAGCCGTATTGCTGATCGTCGGTCCGGACGCGCACGCACGCGCAGCCTGCCGGAAATGATCGCGGCAGCGGCCGAACCGCTGCCGGATTTCGACGATCCGGCGTTCGGCGAATTGTTCGACCGGTTTGGCGACCGGCGCGTCGTCCTGCTCGGTGAAGCGAGCCACGGTACGTCGGAGTTCTACCGGGCCCGTGCGGCGATCACCCGCAGGCTTATCGAGAAGCACGGCTTCACCATCGTCGCGGTCGAAGCCGACTGGCCTGACGCAGCGGCGATCGACCGCTACGTCCGCCATCGGCCGCCGCGGGCCAACGCCGGTCCGCCGTTCCAGCGGTTTCCCACCTGGATGTGGCGCAACACCGACGTTGCCGCGTTTGTCGACTGGATGCGACAACACAATGAGCGGATCAGGATATCGTCCCGGCTGGCGGGCTTCTATGGCCTCGACATCTACAATATGAGCGGATCGATCGGCGCGGTTCTGCAATATCTCGATCGGGTCGATCCGCCGGCAGCAAAGATCGCGCGTGAACGCTATGGCTGCCTGACGCCTTGGCAACATGAACCATCCACCTACGGCCGTGTCGCGCTCACATCGGGCTACGAGAAATGCGAGCAGGCCGTGCTTGAACAATGCCGCGAACTGCTTGCCAAGCAGCTCGACTATGCGCAGCAGGACGGCGTTGATTTTCTGGATGCCACCCAGAATGCCCGGCTGATCGCTTCCGCGGAACGCTACTATCGGATTATGTACTATGGCGGCGCGCAGTCTTGGAACCTGCGCGACACCCATATGTTCGAGACACTCGAGCATCTGCTGGAAGCCCGCGGGCCGAACGCCAAGGCGGTCGTGTGGGCGCATAATTCCCACATCGGAGATGCACGCTATACCGAAATGGGAATTGTCAGGGACGAAGTAAACATCGGCCAGCTCTGCCGCCAGCGTTTCGGCGACGAGGCGGCCTTGATCGGGCTCAGTACGCATTCCGGGACAGTGGCCGCGGCCTCCGACTGGGACAGCGAGATGGAAATAAAGCAGGTGCGGCCTTCCCACAACGATAGCTACGAGCGGCTTTGCCATGATTGCGGCGTCTCGCGTTTCCTGCTCGACATCAAACGCGACGACGATCTTCGCGAGCGGCTTCTGGAGCGCCGGCTGGAGCGCTTCATCGGCGTGATTTATCGGCCGGAAACCGAACTGCGCAGCCATTACGCGGATGCGTCTCTTGCCCAGCAGTTTGACGCCTTCGCCTGGTTTGACGAAACCGTCGCGGTGACGCCGCTTGGGCCGGAGCATATGGGAACGGGCGTTCCCGACACCTATCCGTTCGGGCTTTAGCCGCCTCTCGGACAACGGCGCATGAAAGTGAGTTTCGGCGGAACATTCATCGCGCCCTGCTGTTTTCTACAACAGGACCCTTTTCGAAGGAGTTGTGCCATGAGCGGAACCAAACATCCAAAGTGGAAAAAGCCGAGCGATGCCGATCTGAGGAGCAATCCCGGTATCGGGACCTCCAAGGGCACGATCAAGGAAGGCGACGAACTCTTACTCGAAGGCGAAAACACGATCGAAGGCGATGTCGAGAACGACACCAACGCCCTTGGCGGGATCAATCCAAGGCAAAGGATGCGGACGAACAAGTAGCGTCGCTGCGTGTTACGAGGCACGGGTCAGGGAGGTGCGCGCATTTTATGATTGTCGCGGCGCGCAGGAGATGTGAAGCAAGCTTCGGAGAATATCCCATGTCCGATCCTGATCCTGATCCGAACAATCCCGTGCCGATGCCGGATAATCCGAATCCTGAGCCTGCCCGGCCGCCTGCTCCGCCGGAAACTCCGCCGGATGAGCCTCCGGGCGTTCCTCCGCCTTCGCCCGATCCCGTTCCCAGCCCGCAAAGGCAGCCCGTCGAAATTCCTCCCGAGACACCATCCGAGATTCCGACGAAACCGACCTTCCCGGGTCCGACGGCCAGAGCATCGGACCCAAGAGTGGAAACCCGGCTGTAGAACGACGCCGTCGCCGGCCATCCCAGGTTCTGGTCATTCCCCGATTTGGCTGGTCGAACGTTCGTTGAGCGTCCCGCCCGTTTGCGCATCGATCGCCGCCAGGCTGACCTCATAGCCCCACAGGGTCCGGATATGGCGAAGGGCGGCGTCGCGACTGGCCTCCTCCAGCATGATGCCGTTCTTCACCTTGTGCTCCAGCCGCAATTGTCGGTCACCGAGCAGATCCACATCCACCACTTGGATATCCGGCCGGCTCGCACCGATGTCGTAGTTCTGGGCGAGCCCCGCGCGAATCTTTTCGTAACCACGCTCATTGTGGATCGACGCGACTTCGTAATGCGGTTCGCTAGCGGCATCGGCGAGGATAAAGAACCGCCATTTCCGCATCAGGGCGGGGCTCAGATACTGGCGGATGAATGATTCGTCGCGATGGTTCGCCCACGCGTCGAGCAGAGTTTCGCGCCAATTGCCGTTGCCGGCGATATCGGGGAACCAGTCACGATCCTCGGCGGTCGGCTCAGTCGATATGCGCAGGATGTCCTGCATCATGTCGAGGCCCAAGGCATAAGGATTGATGCCGGAAAAACGCGGATCGTCGAAGCCCGGCTGAAAGATCACGTTCGAATGGTTGCGCAGGATTTCCAGCATCGCACCTTCGCTGATCAGGCCGCGATCGAACAGCATGTTCATGAGTGTGTAGTGCACGAAAGTGGCGCAGCCTTCGTTCATCACCTGCGTTTGCCGCTGCGGATAGAAATATTGCGCGACGACGCGGACGATCCTGATGATTTCACGCTGCCAAGGCTCCAGGACCAGGCTGTTTTTTTCCAGGAAGTAGAGCAGGTTCTCCTCGGGCAGGTTGAGCGTTTTCTTCCGCTCTGCGATGCCGGCGTCCGTTTCCTTGGCCTTGGTCCCGTCCTTCGAAGGCGGGAGCGTGCGCCACAAATCGTTGTAAGACCGCTCTTCGTACTCCAGGCGCTCGCGAACGCCTTCACGCTGCCGCTCCGACGAGAGCTTCGGCGGTCGGCGGTATCTGAACACGCCCTGTTCCATCAGTGCGTGGGCAGCATCGAGGATCGCCTCCACCGCGGCGACGCCGTGCCGCTCCTCGCAACGGGCAATGTAACCCTTGGCGAAGTCCAGATAGCTCAGGATAGCGCTGGCATCCGTCCATTGCCGAAACAGATGATTGTTCTTGAAAAAATGATTGTGGCCAAGCGCTGCATGAGCTGTCACCAGGGCCTGCAGGGCCATGGTGTTTTCCTCCATCAGGTAGACGATGCAAGGATTGGAATTGATCACCAGTTCATAGGCGAGCCCCCGCCCGCCTTTGCGATAGAGCAATTCCTGGTAGAGAAAATGCTTGCCGAAGGACCAGTGGCGATACATCAGCGGCATGCCGACCGAGGAATAGGCGTCGAGCATCTGCTGGGACGAAATGATCTCCATCTGCACCGGATAGACGTCGAGGTGAAGCTCTTCGATCGCGAGCGCCTCGATCGCCTGGTAGGCGCGCGACAGTGTCTTGAAATCCCAGTCAGACCCTGAAAAGAGCAATCCTGATTTGCTGGTTTGGCCTGATTTGCTGGTTTGGCCGGACTTGCTGGTCTGGTTCGCCATCGGCTCCCCTCAAGCGCTTTTCTGGAAGACCGGCTGCCTGGCAAAGAGCTGGCGAAAGACCGGATAGATGTCGGCTGCGTTGGCGATACGGCTCATCTGGAAGTTCGGCCATCTCTGGTTGACAGCGCTGTAGGCGCGCCACAGCGAGGTTCCATTGTCGGTGCTGCCGAAAATATGGCTCTCGCGTTCGTCGATGATCTCGACATAGGCGAAATACTGGCACAGGCGCATGATCTGGCCGTCCATCAGGCCGATGCAGCGCTCGGAATCGGTGACGAAATTGTCGCCGTCCGATGCCTGGGCGGCATAGATGTTCCACTCGTTGCTGGGATAGCGTTGCTCGATGATGCGGCGCATCTCCTCGAGTGCCGTGGAAACGACCGTACCGCCGCTTTGCGTATTGTAGAAGAAGGTTTCCTCGTCCACCTCCTGGGCCTCGTGCGTATGGCGGATGAAGACGATTTCGGTGCGGTCGTAGCGCCGTTTCAGGAACAGGTGCAGCAGCACGAAGAAGCGCTTGGCCAGATCCTTCTCGCGTTCACCCATCGAGCCGGATACGTCCATGAGACAGAACATGACCGCATTGGCATTCGGCACGGGCTGGGGGTCGAAACGGTTGAAGCGGATGTCGACGGGATCGACATAGGCGATCCGCTTGCGGCGGCGCTCAAGACGCTCGAGCTCTTCCCGCAACGCTGCGATGCGTTGGCGTACCGGCCCCGCGCTCTGGGGCTCTGCCTCCAGGATTGCGAGTTGCTCCGCAATCGCATCAAGCTCCTCCTGCTTCGGGCGCCTGAGCGCAATCCGGCGACCATGGCTGTTTCGCATCGTGCGCCCGACATTGATGTTGGTCGGCGAACCGGTCGCGGCGAACCCGGCGCGGCGCGGCTTGAAGGCAAGTATCTCCTTGAGGTTGAGCTTGACCATGTCGGGAAGTTCGAGATCCTCGAAGAAGAGGTCGAGCACCTCCTCGCGCGAGAGCACGAAACGAAAATCGTCCTCCGAGACCGTTTTCCCGGGAGACGAACCGCCGCCGCCCTGACCGGGCTTAGGAACCCGGTCGCCCGGGGCGAAATGCTTATTGCCCGGCAGGATGTGCTGCCGCCTGCCGCTGTCTTTCGCATCGCTGAAGCTCGGCTCGGCTGTGCCCCTCGCCGGCATCGAGACAGCGTGCTCGCTGTCGACATCAGCGATCTTGCCGGTACGAATCCGATCCCGGATGCTTCGCTTCAGCTCTTCGCGCGCACGCTTCAGGAAGCGCTGGCGGTTGCCGAGGCTCTTGTCCTTCGGGTTCAGTCGGCGATCGACAAAGATCGGCATGGAACCATCCCGGCCGGACTCAGCCCGCCTTGTTCACCCGCATGTACCAGTCCACCAGCCGGCGGACCTGACGTTCGGTGTAACCGCGTCCGACCATCCGATGCACGAACTCAGTATGCCGTTTCTCCGTTACGCTGTCCTGCTTGGAGCCGAAGCTGATCACCGGGAGCAGATCCTCGACTTGGCCGAACATCCGCTTCTCGATGACTTCGCGGAGCTTTTCATAGCTTGTCCATGAGGGGTTGCGGCCATTGTTCCTCGCCCGGGCGCGCAACGTGAACTTCACGACCTCATTGCGGAAGTCCTTGGGATTGGCAATGCCGGCCGGCTTTTCGACTTGCGACAGTTCGTTGTCCAGTACCTCGCGATTGAGGATCTGGCCTGTATCGGGGTCTTTGTAGTCCTGATCCTCGATCCAGGCATCGGCGTAGGCGATGTAGCGGTCGAACAGGTTCTGGCCGTATTCGCTGTAGGATTCCAGATAGGCCTTCTGAATCTCATGGCCGATGAACTCGGCATAACGCGTCGCCAGTTCCGACTTTATGAAGTCGAGATAGGCAGCCTCCGTTTCCTTCGGGAACTGCTCGCGCTTGATAGCCTCCTCCAGAATGTACATCAGATGCACAGGATCGGCGGCCACTTCCTTGGTGTCGTAGTTGAATGTCTGCGACAGGATCTTGAAAGCAAAGCGCGTGCTGACGCCGGTCATGCCCTCGTCGACACCGGCGGCATCGCGGTATTCCTGAACCGACTTCGCCTTGGGATCTATGTCCTTGAGGTTCTCGCCGTCATAAACGCGCATCTTGGTGTAAAGCGGCGAGTTGTCGTGCTCGGCCAGACGGGTCGAGACGGTGAACCGGCTGAGAATGTCCAGCACCTCCGGTGCACAGGGACTGGAAGCCAACTCGCTTTCGCGCAGCAGCTTTTCGTAGATCTGCCTTTCTTCGGTGACCTGCAGGCAGTACGGCACCTTGACCACCAGGATGCGGTCGAGGAACGCCTCGTTGTTCTTGTTGTTCTTGAACTGCAGCCATTCCGACTCGTTGGAATGGGCTACGACGATGCCCTGATAAGGGAAAGATCCGAAGTTCTCCGTACCGTTGTAGCTGCCTTCCTGGGTAGCGGTCAGCAACGGATGGAGGACTTTGATCGGCGCCTTGAACATCTCGACGAACTCAAGCAACCCTTGCGTGGTCCGGTTCAGGCCGCCGCTGTAGGAATAGGCGTCCGGATCGGATTGGCTGAAATTCTCGAGTTGTCGTATATCGACCTTGCCGACCAGGGCCGAAACGTCCTGGTTGTTCTCATCGCCCGGCTCGGTCTTGGCGATGCCGATCTGGCGCAGCCGCGAAGGCATCAGCTTCACGACGCTGAACTTGGAGATGTCGCCGGACAGTTCATCGAGGCGCTTGGCCGCCCACGGCGAGATGAGGCCGTTCAGCCGGCGCCGCGCGATGCCGTATTTGTCCTCCAAAAGGTCGCCCATGCGGTCAGGATTGAAAAGCCCGAGCGGCGATTCGAAAACCGGGCTGATCTGGCCGCCCACCTTCAGCGTATAGATCGGACGCTGCTCCATCAGCTTCTTCAGCCGTTCTGCGAGCGAGGACTTACCGCCGCCGACAGGGCCAAGCAGATAGAGGATCTGCTTGCGTTCCTCGAGCCCTTGAGAGGCATAGCGGAAATAGCCGGCTATGCGCTCGATCGTGTCCTCCATGCCATAAAACTCGGAGAAGGTGGGATAGACCTTGATTGTCCTGTTGGCGAAAATGCGGCCGAGCCGCTCATCCATGCTGGTGTCGATCAGGGTAGGCTCGCCGATCGCCTCGACCATCCGTTCGGGCGCCGAGGCATACATCGATTTATCCTCGCGGCAGGCAAGGAGATATTGCTGGATGCTTATCTCCTCTTGCGCCGCATTCGTGTAAATCTCCGAAAACAGATCGAAGACGTCGGACTGGTTCTCGCGCATGGTATCCTCGCCCCGGCCGGTCTGGTTGCTGTCGCCCTTCATTCAACTATCGGAAAGCCTTTGTGGTTCCCTATCATCACGTAGTGCGTCTGCGACCGGATGTTAGGGGTCGAGACATATATAGTGAACGCCTGAAAGCCAGCCAGCGAATGGCCCGCATAATGGAACGTTTCCGAGGGATGTCCATTCTTCCATCAGCGCGTGCCGAGTGCAACACCCCGTCGCGGACAAGCTGTTTTTCTGGAGGAATGAACCAGGCCGCCTGCGCTTAGCAGTTGAGTTGGCGGCGCACAGGTTATTCGGTGAAGAGAACTACAGTGCACTGTCCACCCCTGGAGCGGAAGGGAGCAACGGTTTCGCTCCTTCTCGGCAACGAGGGAAAGGAGATGTTCCATGTTCGAGAACAGTATGTGGATGATCGTCGTTGCCGGCGGTCCGCTACTGCTAGCAATCCTGATCGCTTACGCACTCCTCACGTGGCGCCGTCGGGGGCCTGCAGAGCGTAGAGAAAGCGATCGGGCCACTGAGCGACTGTATCGCGAGGAAAAGGACCGGCCGGGCCGAGGCAGCTGAGAACCGTATCGAGAGCTCAGACTTTTGTCTTGCTGCTGCAATCGGGCCAAAGCGCCTGGATCTGCTTCGGCAACGCGTCTCGCACCTTGACCGACTGGCCGACGTCGACATGCCTGGCGAGAACTTTGAACACGGATTTCGTCGCACCTCGGGACTCACGGGTCGAGTGGATTTCATCCTCTCGGCCACCCGCCGCAGGAAGTGCCATGATCTCGTCCAGCCAGATGTTTGTCGTCTGCAGGGTTTTTGTCAAAAACCTTCGAGCCGGTTGCGCTCATCGTCGCCTCCTTTCGCAACCAAGGCTCGCCCCCAACATTCGCCCTAACACTAGCCCCAACGCTAACTATGACGGGCAAACGGGGATCGAGCGCAATTGTTTCGTCACTCGTTGAAAAATTGCCAAAATAGCAACGGCGAATGCAGCTAGTTCGAAAGCTCAGTTGCCCGGAACCTTCCGCCCCTCTCGCCGGTTTACGGCAGAGGGGTTGGAAATGGTTCAATATTTCAGCCTGTCCGCTGCGTCATTATCGCTCGCGAGCGGCTTTGCCGGCGCCTGGTCGGTACTTGAGCCCGCGGGAGCGGAAGCGCAGCAGATAGCCATACTGTTTTGGATAATGCTAAGTGGCGGTGCCGTCATCTGGCTGGGCGTGGTCGGCGTGCTTCTTCATTCAGCCCTATTCAACCGCCGCAGGCTGGCCGAAAAGTCTGCCAGCAGGATCATCCTTTGGGGCGGCGTGGTCTTCCCGTCGGTCACGCTTTGTGCCCTGCTCGCCTATGCACTGTGGCTGATGCCTGGGCTTCGGCCCTTCGCCCAGGCGAGCGCCGCCGGCCTGCGGATTGAAATCACCGGCAGGCAGTTCTGGTGGGAAGTTGTCTACCGCCCAGCTCAGGGACCGCCGGTCGCGTCCGCCAACGAGATCAGGCTGCCGGTCGGCGAGCGCGTCGAATTCACCCTGAAAAGCGCCGATGTGATCCATTCCTTCTGGATCCCACCGCTCGGCGGCAAGATGGATATGATCCCCGGTCGCACCAACCGGCTTTCGCTTATGGCTACGAAACCCGGCATCTTCCGCGGGCCCTGTGCGGAATATTGCGGCACGTCTCACGCGCTGATGGCGTTCTCGGCCGTGGCGATGGAGCCCGAAGCATTCCGGTCCTGGCTCGCCGCCCAAGCAATTCCCGCGGAAGGCGCCGGCGCGAGCGGCGGCGCGCTGTTTCTGCGCCATGGCTGCGGGTCCTGCCATTTCGTCGCGGGCACCGATGCGCGCGGCCTGATCGGCCCGGATCTTTCGCATCTCGGTTCCCGCGCCACCGTCGGAGCCGGCATCCTGCCCAACACCGAAGACGCCGTCGCCCGCTTCATCGCCCGGTCCGAACTAATCAAGCCCGGCTCCAGGATGCCGGCGTTCAACATGTTGCCGCCGGACGACATTCGCGCCATCGCCGCCTGGCTGAGAGGCCTGCAATGAGCGCTGCGATCAAGAAGCGGTCGCCGGAGGAATACAAGGCGCAGGAGGAGCGGCTGCGCGCCGTCTGGGCCAATCCGGCCGGCTGGCGCTACTGGACCTCGGTGAACAATTTCCAGATTGGCCTCTGGTACGGCTCGGCGGCTTTCGCCTTCATGCTGTTCGCCGGCGCGCTCGCGCTGCTGATGCGCCTGCAGCTCGCCGTGCCCGACAACGACTTCCTGTCGGCCGACTTCTTCAACCAGGCTTTCACCCTGCACGGTACGGTGATGATGTTCCTGTTCGCGGTGCCGATCTTCGAGGCAGTCGCGATCTTCCTCCTGCCGCCGATGCTGGGCGCGCGCGAGATGCCGTTTCCGCGCCTGGGGGCGTTCAGTTTTTGGAGCTTTTTCCTCGGCGGTATCTTCGTCTGCGGCTCCATCTTCTTCAACGCGGCGCCGTCGGCAGGCTGGTTCATGTATCCGCCGCTCGCCACCGACAAGGAGTTCTCCGGCATCGGCGCCGACATCTGGCTGCTCGGCCTTTCCTTCATCGAAGTCGCCTCGATCGCGGCCGCCGTCGAGCTCATCGTCGGCATCATGAAATGCCGCGCGCCGGGCATGCGCATCAACCTGATGCCGCTCTTCGCCTGGTACCTGTTGATCGTTGCTGGAATGATCCTGTTCGCTTTCCCGCCGCTGATCGCCGGCGACCTCCTGTTCGAGATGGAACGGATGTTCGACTGGCCGTTCTTCGACGCAGCGCGCGGCGGCGACCCGCTGCTGTGGCAGCATCTGTTCTGGATATTCGGCCATCCGGAAGTCTACATCATCTTCCTGCCGGCTATCGCGCTGATGGCGATGATCGTGCCGACTTTTTCCCAGCGTCCAATCATCGGTTATTCCTGGATCGTGCTCGCGGCAGTGGGAACGGGATTCCTTTCTTTCGGCCTGTGGGTACACCACATGTTTGCGACAGGCCTGCCGCAGATCTCGCTTGCCTTCTTCTCGGCGGCCTCCGAGGCGGTGGCGATCCCGACGGGCGTGCAGATCTTCGTCTTTATCGCCACCATGCTGGCCGGCCGGGTGATCTTCTCGACCCCGATGCTGTTCGGCACCGGAGGACTTGCGATCTTCGTCATCGGCGGACTGACGGGCGTGATGGTGGCGCTCGCACCTTTCGACTGGCAGGCGCACGACACGTATTTTGTCGTCGCGCACCTCCATTATGTGCTGATCGGCGGCATGCTTTTCCCGGTCGTGGCCGGGCTCTACTATTATTACCCGCTGATCGACGCGAAGAAGCTCTCCGACCGGTTGGGGCGGCTCGCCTTCTGGCTGATGTTCTGCGGCTTCAACATCGCATTCTTCCCCATGCATCTGAGCGGCCTGCGCGGCATGCCCCGGCGCGTCTTCACCTATCCGGCCGAAATCGGCTGGGATTGGCTGAACCTGATCTCGACGGCCGGAGCCTTCATTTTCGCCGCGGGCATGCTGGTGGTTGTCTTCGACGTGCTCAGGCCGAAGCACCGGGAGCCGCGCGGCGAACTCAACCCGTGGAATGCCGGCACGCTGGAATGGATTTCCGAACCGGAGGAGAACTGGGGCGTGCGCTCGATACCCATCGTGCGCAGCCGCTATCCCCTCTGGGACCAGAAGGATCTTGCGCGCAAGGTCAATGAAGGCCGCTATTACCTCCCCGACGCGGAAGAGGGACGGCGCGAGGGACTGGTCACCTCTGTGCTCGACGCCGACCCGATCCAGGTGCTGCGTGTCGGCGGCACTTCCAATGTGACCATCGTCTCGGCCCTTTCGCTCGGAGCCTCCTTCATCGCGCTTACCTTCCACTGGTGGATCGCGACGGCGATGGCCGCAATCACCTGTTTTTGCGCCGTCATCTACTGGCTCTGGACGGGCACTGGCGAAATCCCCGAGAAGCCGGAAAAGGATGTCGGCCTGAGCCTCAGCCTGCCGCTTTATGCCTCCGGCCCCGATTCGGTCGGCTGGTGGGCGATGTTCATCACCATGGTGGGCGACGGCACGGCCTTCGCCAGCCTCGTCTTCGGCTATTTCTTCTACTGGACGATCCATGCCGACTTCACCGCGGGGATTGCCGGGCCTGATGCGATCTGGTCGCTGCTGGCTGCCATCCTGTTCGCTGCAGCGTGGGGCCTGATGGTGGCGGCCCGCATGTTCAACAGGCGCGGCGCCACGGCCACTGTGCGCGGCTTGCTGGTGCTGTCGCTGCTGACGACCGTTGCCGCGTGCGCCGCAGGCTTGGGCGCGCCGTGGTCTCCCGGCATGGACCCGACGCGCCACGTCTATCCCGCAATCGTGTGGATCCTCGTGATCTGGGTGCTCGCCCATGCCTCGCTCGGCACGGTAATGCAGGGCTATTGCCTGGCCCGCTCGCTGGCCGGCCGACTGACGCCGAAGCATGACATGGAGCTAAGCAATGTGGTGCTCTACTGGCATTTCCTGCTGGTCACCGCCGTCATCACCTTCACCACCATTGGCCTCTTTCCGGCAGCGATGTGAGGCGGCGATGCGGCTCATCCCGAAAGAGATTGAAACGCTCTGGACGCTGTTTACCGCGCCCGTGGTGTGGGCTGCGCATTTCCTCGTTTGCTACATCGGCGCGGCGGTCTATTGCGCTAAGCCCGAGCTCGTCGGGCTGAGTTTCAGCGCTGTGCGCGCGGGCATCGCCGCCGCCACTCTGATCGCCCTCTCGCTCATCGCGCTATCCGCATGGCTCGCCTGGCGGCAATGGGGCTTCGGCACAGACGATCCGCCGCATGACGATCCGACGAGACGCGACCGGACCCTGTTCCAGGGCTTTGCGACGCTGCTGCTCTCGGGTCTCAGCTTCATCGCCGTGATCTTCACCGCGATGCCCGCATTGTTCCTGACGGAGTGTATCCGGTGAGACGCGCCTGCCTCATCCTCGGTCTCCTCGTCCTCGCCCTGGTCTGGGTCGGACCGCTGCTCGATGCCTGGCGGGATTCGTTTTCGGCGCACATGCTGGCGCATATGGGAGTGGTAGCGATCGCTGCGCCGCTGATGGCGATTGGGATCCCGCTCCGCCCGGAACCAGATGCAAACCGGGCGTTCACCCTCGCCCTCCCCGCCTCCCTCGTCGAGCTTATCATTGTCTGGTCCTGGCACGCGCCGGCCTTGCGGACGCTGGCGCAAAGCTCGCTGTTTGCGACCGCCATCGAGCAGGCCACGTTCCTCGCCGCCGGGCTGTTCCTGTGGCTGGCCTGCCTGCCGCGCCGCGGTTCGGACATCACAGGCAATGCCGCCGGCGCCTTCGCCTTGCTTCTGACGTCCATCCATATGACCTTGCTCGGGGCGCTGCTGGCGCTGACCCCGAGGCCGCTTTACGGGGCGGGCGAGATAAGCTGCTTCGGCGTCGCGCTTTCCGCGCAGCAGGATCAGGAACTTGGCGGCGTAATCATGCTTTTGGTCGGCGCGGCGGTCTATCTGGCCGGCGGCGTGACGCTTTTCGCGCGCTTGCTCGCCGCCCCGCCGCGGAAGGCGGTCTGATGCATATCAGTTGGAAGAAACTCGCCATCGCGCTTGCCATTCTGCCCTTCGTCGTGGTGCTGGCCGCCTGGATCGGCTTTTTCAACGTCGGTGCGTCAAGCGGCCACTGGAAGATCACGGAATGGTTTCTCCATTTCGCCATGCGATCGGCTGTGCGCACCTATGCGCTGGCGGTCGACGTTCCAGAAGCTCTGCCGCGTCATGCGATCCAGCCCGCCGCCGGACACTTCGCGCGCGGCTGCGCCATCTGTCACGGTGCGCCGGGGGAGCCGCGATCTCCTGTCGTCATGAGAATGCTGCCGCAGCCGCCTGACCTTGCCGGGGCCGTCGGCGAATGGTCCGACGCGGAACTTTTCCGCATCGTCAAGCACGGCGTGCGCTTCACCGGCATGCCGGCCTGGCCGACGCAGGAACGCGACGACGAGGTCTGGGCGATGGTAGCCTTCCTGCGCGAACTGCCGTCGATGGGCGAAGCCACCTACCGTGACCTCGCCTATGGAGCAAGGCTTGCGCCTCCTGAAAGCGCTGCCGCTACCCTACGGCAGGCGCTCGCGGATTGCGGCCGCTGCCACGGTGGGGACGGCCTCGGGCGCGGTCCTGCGATCCCCGTTCTCGCCGGGCAGAGCGAGGCCTATCTCCTTGAAAGCCTACGTGCCTATGCCGAGGAAGGTCGGGCAAGCGGCTTGATGAGCCTGCCCGCCATTGCGGCAGGGCCTCAATCCTGGCCGGATCTGGCCAAGCATTTCGCCGCCCTGCCCACGATGCACCCCGGCGGCGAGGGCGATCCAGCACTTGTCCGGCGCGGCAGGGAAATCGCCGAGAGGGGTATCAAGGAGGCCGGCGTGCCAGCCTGTCTCGGCTGTCACGGACGACAGGACCGCAGCCCGCTTTATCCCTCCATCGCCGGCCAGCCCGAGCGCTATATCGAGGCGCAGCTTGGGCTGTTCAGGGCGGGAAAGCGGGGTGGAACGCGCTTCGGCCATCTCATGGCCAATGCCGCGAAGGGTCTCACGGACGACGACGTCCGCGCGCTTGCGGCCTACTTCGCACTATCCGCCGCTCCATCCGCAACCGGAACGCGATAAGCGCGTTTGCGTTCTTTCGACGTTTTCGAGGTTCTGGTGAAAAAGTTGCTTGCCACCCTTCTCGTGCTGATCGTTCTTTTCGTCGTCGCCGGCGGAGCGGTCTTCTTTCTGTCGCGCGAAGAGGCGACGGTTCCGATCGCGGAGACCTATGGCCCCAACCCGACCCTGCCGGAGCCCAATCCGACTTGGCTGCCGACTGTCCATGTCGCCAAGGCCGCGCCATGGCCGCAGGGCACGAAGCCGACGGCGGCCCAGGGATTTGCAGTCAACGAGTTTGCCGGCGGGCTCGACCATCCGCGCTGGCTATACCTGCTGCCAAACGGCGACGTGCTGGTGGCCGAGAGCAATGCCCCGCCCAAGCCGGACGAGGGCTTCAGAATACGCAGCATACGCAGCTTCTTCATAGAGAGCTTACGCAGCATACGCCGCTTCTTCATAGACCTCTTCCAGACCCAGGCCGGCGCGCAAACGTCTAGCGCCAATCGCATCTCGTTGCTGCGCGATCAGGATGGCGACGGAGTGGCGGAAACCAAAACGGCCTTTCTCACCGGGCTGTTCTCGCCATTCGGCATGACGCTACTTAACGGCAAGCTCTACGTCGCCAACGCCAATGCAATTGTGGCCTTTCCCTACCAGGAGGGCGCGACCGAGATCACCGCACCGGCGGAGAAGATCGTCGACCTGCCTGCGGGGAGGAACCACCACTGGACCAAGGACATGACCGCCTCACAGGACGGCACGAAGCTCTATGCGACGGTCGGATCCAATTCCAATGTCGGCGAGAACGGCTTGGAGGAAGAGGAGAACCGCGCCGCAGTGCTGGAAATCGACCTCGCCTCGAAGCAGTCGCGTCTCTTCGCCTCCGGGCTGCGCAATCCGAACGGCCTGTCCTGGAATCCGGAAAGCGGCGAACTCTGGGTCGCCGTCAACGAGCGCGACGAGATCGGCAGCGACCTCGTGCCGGACTACATGACTTCAGTGAAGGATGGCGGCTTCTACGGCTGGCCTTACAGCTACTACGGCCAGCATGTCGATAATCGCGTCAAGCCGCAGCGGCCCGACCTCGTCGCCCAGGCGATCAAGCCGGACTATGCGCTCGGGGCGCACACGGCTTCATTGGGACTGACCTTCAACACGGGCGACCTGTTCGGTCCTCAATACAGGAATGGCGCGTTCGTCGGCCAGCATGGCTCGTGGAATCGCAAGCCGCGCAGCGGCTACAAGGTGATTTTCATACCGTTTGCCGGCGGCAAGCCCTCCGGCCCGCCTCAGGACATCCTCACCGGCTTCCTGAGCGAGGACGACAAGGCCTTTGGCCGTCCTGTCGGAGTGGCGATAGACCGGCGCGGCGCCCTGCTGGTGGCGGATGATGTCGGCAACAAGGTCTGGCGGGTCGTTCCATCTCAGACGCAATCGGCACTTTGAGCGGTTCTGCTGCCCGGCGAACTGATGAGGGGGCGATAATACTCGCACACACGGCGTTCCGGGGCCGTCAAGCCGAAATCAAGCTGTCGGTAGCCCGCGTACATGCCGGACCCTCTGACGCATACGATCGGCAAGAGAAGCGAGCGAGCCTTGCGCCGTGCGCGTCCCAAGAACGGATTGCAGGACAACACCCTGGGTGGCGAATTTGTGCTTGAACGACTCTGCGCCGCACAGGAAATCGACCGTGCCCAAGCCGTGATCGATCGACCACCGTATGTAGTCCATCATCAGGATCATGCCGGGCGACGCCTGGCTGAAATCCGGATCGAAAGTGGTCACGAAGGCCATCATGGTGTGGTGCTGGACGAAGTTGATGGAGACTGCGACCATCGCGCCATTGCATTCAAGTACGAAAATGTGCAGCACGCCGGCGCGCGCCAGCGCCTCGACGAGTGCGGCGAGTACTGGCGCTCCCTCTTCGAAAAGTTGGGATTCACGCTTGCGCTCCACCAGCCATCTGCGCTTCAGGGCAGAGAGCCGGTCCAGTACCGGCTGCAGTGGCTCGTCTGGCGCAAGCAGGCGAAATTTCATTTCCCCGGCTTCTTCCAACGTCTTGACGCCGCGCCGATAGTTCTGCCGCGTTTTTTTCGATTGCTCCGCGAACCACGCGGCTCCGCTCTCCCATTGTCCGGCGACGCGATAGCTGACTTCCTCTCTGTGATTGGGGCGAAGCCTGATCCCGCCGGAGGTATCCGGAGTGAAAATTTTGCGGACCGCCGCACCCGGCAAGAGATGATTGAGAAAGGCAATATCGAAGCCACCGGCTTCACAGATCTGGGCCCATACGTCCTGCAGCGCCGATGAGGAGCATTCCGGAGCAACGAGAATATCCCCGTAATCGGTATAGCTGCCGGCCGCCCATTCGAGAAACCGCAGGCCTTTGCGCTTGCCGATCGCCATGGGAAAGACGGCAACGAGCCTGTCGCCATTCCAGACCAGGCCGATCCGCAGCGCGCGCTGGTCACGGTCCGCTACGGTATTCCACCATGCCGAAATCCAGGCATGGCTCTGAAAGATCAGCCCATCGGTGCGGTGCCAAAGATGCATCCAATCGGCCTCGATCGCAGCCAGGCGATCCGCCGAGCGGACAACTTCCAGGCGCTCTGCGCTCGAAGCGTCAATCGGAACAATGGTGTTCATGAAGGGGAACGATCCTGTGGCTGTGCGATGACATCGGGACGCCTCTGGAACAGTCGGACGACATGCCCTCCCATCTTCTTGAGCGGCAGGATGTAAAGCCCAAAGAGCGATTGATAGTCGCGCACATCGCGATCTATCAGGCCAAATTTGAGGTCTTCATCCGGATCCGGGACAAACTGCGTCCCGAACAGGCGATCCCAGAACGAAAACAGCAGGCCAAAATTCTTGTCGTAGTGGCGAGGGTCGATGCTGTGGTGCACCTGGTGCCAGTGCGGACACAGGATGATGTTGTTCAAAGGGCCGAAGGATATCTTGAAATGGGTATGGCGAACAAAGTCCATCATCAGGATGTTGCGAATGACGTAGACGTTGATGCCGAAGATAGCGATCTCTACAGGATCGAGCGCGATCAGGCTCCAGATGCCGAAGCATATTCCCGGGATGACGCCATCCCAGATACGGTTCATCAGGTCGTCCAGCGGATGAACCCGATCCTTGGTGATTCCCACCATCACCTCGGCCGAATGATGCACTTTGTGCAATTCCCACAGGAACGGGAAGTGGTGCTGGGCGACATGGTAGAGATAGTACGAAATGTCGTAGGCGATCAGCATGGTTGCGGTGAAGATGACGATCGTCACCGGTCCGGCCGGGCCATCGATGAGCGGCGCCTGGATATCAAGCAGCCAGCCGATTGCCTGGTGCGTCCCATAGCCCACGGCGGCAACGAAGGTGACGCCGGCAGGGATGAGCAGGAAAGGCATTATCGCCCGTTTGGTGACCCAGAATAGGACATCCGCTCGCGCCGACGGATGCAGGATGACTTCTGCCGGGAAAGCGAAATCGAAAAATTCCCTCAGGGATTTATGCTCGACAGTCCGCCAGTAAGCGACCACCGCGCTCCCCAGTGCCGTGAAAAACAGGAGGCCGAGCGTCAGCAGATTGAGGTTCGAAAGCTTTTCCACAATCACTCTGGCGAATTCAGAAAACATCGGTGCAGTGGCTCCTGGGCCGTAAGATGGCGTTCCGACGAATTGCGGAGCAAAAAACTTGCCAAACCCACTGCATGTTGCCCGCAACCAAGTGGCTATTGCGGCTGCAACGAGCAAAAGCATGCCGGATTTGCGCCAGACTAGCAGTTCAACCGTAACAAAACGCTAAATGTCGGAACGTAATTAATCTCGAATACGGCCGGAACAGCGGATGGCCCGCTCTGCTGCTGCGCCGGTCGCTATCTTTGCGACGGTGGGATTGCCGCGAGGTGGATCTTAATTCCGTCTTCGCCCACTTCGCCGTGCCAGGCGATGCGTTCGGCTGGCTGCCTGGCGCCAAAACGCGGTGAAACCCAGCCGCCCTGCCCCGGTGCGTCGCCGCCGGCGCGGATGTCGACCGCAGCGTCCGGAAACCGAATGGTCATCAGCGGCTCGTCGCCGCGCAGCACTATGATCGTGCTTCCGTCTCGGTTGGTGCCGAGGCCGGCTGCGAGTTGAAAGACGACCTCGGCCACGCGCCTGCCGCCGAGCAGTTGGTCGGTCACGACGATCCCGTCGGCCTGGTGCGTCACGGTGCGCTGATGCACGACACCGAAGCGGCTTCTATACCCGTCATGCCGGGCGCGCAGCTTCCAGTGCGTTCCCGGCTCGCTCTCCACCAATGCCGCAAGCGCCTTGTGCGACCAGTTGAACATCCCGGCGATGATGCTTTGGCTTTTGCCCTCGATATTCAGCGTGTTATGCGCCGGTGTCGAGCGGAACCAGTCGCGCCAGACGCCTCCCGAACCGTAGAGCCAGGTGCCGGGGTCGACCAGCACCGGCTCGCCATCGATGCACAAGGTGAGCGACAGCGCGTCGGCATGGCCGTGAGCCGCTATCGAGAGATAGCCGAGAGGACCGTGGTCGAACGTCAGATCGATGCTGCGGCCATTCATCTCACCGCGCCAGACGGAGAGCCCGCCCTGCGTGAACGTTTGCAGCCCATGCGACGCCGGTGCCGGTTCCGACGGCCTGCCAAAGAAAAGCGCCCGAAAATCGTGTGGCGCCGCCGCGTTGCCCGGCATCTGCAAAAAGCCATGGATGGCGGCGGCGACGGATCGGACATAGTCCGACTCGTCCCCGAGCGTCAGCACGCGACCTTCATCGTTGTCGCCAAAGCCGGCAGCTGGGGAGAGCCAAGCGACGAAATTGGCAAATGCGGCCAGACGCCCTTCGACGGGCGTGGGAAACGGCGTTCCGGCCTGGCGTGCCGCAGCGGCGCACAGCAAAATTAGTTCGGCGGTGAAGGCCGCATATGTCGGGGTCTGCTCGGCACCGGCGCCATCGGCGAGAATCTGCTTGCGCGCCTCAGCCAGGAGGGCGCCGCGGACAGCGTTGGATTCGGTCCCCAACGCCAGGCCGATCAGATACTCGCCAGCCAATTCTGCGACGAGATGGTTGTTGGCGGACGAAAATCGAGAAGGGAACCGCGGCAGCCAATAGGCGCTTGCCGCCAGTATTTCACCCACTTGCTGCCGTGTCGCCGCGCCTAATCGGTCGCCGACCAGGTCCATGGTGACAATCAGGCTGATGGCTCGCAGCGCTACTTCGATGCCGGAGGCCCAGCAAACCCCTCGAAACGGCGGATTGGCTGAATGCCAGCTGTCGATCGCCGCCTCTATGGCCATCCGGGACTGGTCGTCGCCGGCGAGAAGCAGGTGGGCGCCCAGTGGCGGCAACTGCTGCAGCCGGTTGATCTCCCAAACGTATTTTACATCGCCGCGGCCGCCGCCATGGCGAAAATCGATATCGAAAGTATGGGCCTCGGGACCCGGCCAAAGCCTGCCGGTCACCGGATCAAGGCGCCAAAGCTCGGGAGGAAACAGCCGATCGGGATCGCGCCGTGGCCATGTCCGCCCAAGTGCGGAAAACTGGCCGCCAAGCGTGTTTTGCGCCGCCGCCGCTATGGCTCGCCGTTGCTCCGGTGTCGCAGCCAGCGCAGCATCGCGCAATCCACGCAGCACCGGGTGCAACTGGGGCGAAGCATAACGCTCCCAGCCGTCGTCGCGGCGGCGTGAAGCGATCCTTCGACGCTGCTCGCCCAGCCGGTGCAACACCTCGGCCGGCTCCATGCTGCGCAACCGGTTGATGTACCAGCCGACTCTCATACGCGCTCCGACAAGGTTTCGATTCTTATATACCATGCTGTCGAAAAGCCGCACGACGGCAATCCTCCTTTTCCGATCCTGCGGTTAATATCTCCGACCATGATGCGGAGAGTGGCGATGAGAAGGATGGCGTGGGTTGCAGCGTGGGTGCTCGGCATGGCGATAGCCGCCAACGCTGCGCCGATCCAGCTTCAGCGCGGCGTCGGCGTGCATGAATGGCTCAACTGGTCGCCGGTCGAGGACGATGGATCCTACAGTTGGCCGCCCTATCGCAGTGAGGAGGAGTGGCGCGCTGGACATAGGCCGCTCACCGATTGGCCGGATGGCGAAGTGTTTGCGCGCATTCGATCGATGGGCTTCGACTTCGTCCGGCTGAGCGTCGACCCCGGCCCTCTGCTTGCCAGCGAGGGCGCCAAACGGCAGCAGGCGCTGGACATACTTGCCGCAGCGGTCGAGCGGGTCACGTCGGCCGGCCTTAAGGTGGTTTTCGACCTGCACGGCGTCACCCAGGTTCCGGCCTACAGCATGGAGATGATCTATGACGGTGCCGACAGCGAAGGCGTTGCCAGCTATCGCGAAATGGTTGTGGCGGTGGCCACCATGCTGGCCAGGGTTGGCACCGACAAGATAGCCTTCGAGCCTTACAACGAGCCGGCATACTACCCCTGTGATTCAAGCGGCAGCGATGACTGGCAGCGGATCATGGCAGACACGGTCCGCGATATTCGCGCAGTCAGCAGCGAACTCACCATCGTCGCAACAGGCGCCTGTGGCGGCAGCATTGCCGGGCTGGTCAATCTCACCCCGGGCTTTGACGATCCGAACCTCTACTACAGCTTCCATATGTACGAGCCGCACAGTTTCACGCACCAGCGGCCCGACGGGACAGGCGCCTTCGCCTCGGGCCTGCCCTGGCCGGCCGACAGCAGTACGCCCGAAAAGGTGACCGAAACCCTTAAGGCGCAGATGGACGCCGCCGGCCTGAGCCCGGTCGAGCAAATGATGAACATGGTCGCGGCGCGTGAAGCAATCGCCCGATATTTCGAGCAGAATTGGGGTCCGAGCCAACTCGAGGCGAGCTTCCGTCAGGCGGTCGACTGGGCCGAGGCGCATGGCATTCCAAGCCGGCGGCTCTTCATGGGTGAATTCGGTGTGATCCTCATGTCTGCGGACGGCCGCATGGGCGCATTCGACGCCGACCGTCTGCGCTATCTCAAGGCGGTGCGCCAGCAGGCGGAACGCTTCGTGATACCATGGTCTGTCTGGGAATTCTCCAATCCCTATGGGATGACCGTTATCCGGCCCGAAGGGCGTGCGGTCCCGGACCAGGAGGTGTTGCGGGCACTGGGCCTGCCGTAGCCATTGCGCCTCTTGACGGATGAGCAGCCGGGCGGCAACGCCAATCCTGTCCCCGCCACAAGCTAGTGATCAATCACGCGACGGCACGAGCTGCCGTCTCCGCGGCAACCGTCGGCAGCACTTCATTCAGGACCGGCAGAGCCTATCGAACCGGTCAAGCCCGCCTTTGAACCACCTTGGCGGCTTTCTCCGCGATCCGGTTCGTCGGCAACCAAGTGTTTAATACATTCGTCGTAAATAGCGTCGCGAATACGCGCGCCCAGGGAAAAGATAATGTGCGGAATTGCCGGCTGGATCGGGCCGAGAGTCGAGAACCCACAGGATCGGGCCGCCAGAATGTCCAACACGTTGCGGCATCGTGGTCCCGATGCCGAAGGCATCGAGTTCTTGGACTTGAACGCCGGCGGGAACCAATTGGCATTGGTGCATCGCCGCCTGGCGATTATTGACTTAAACGCCGATTCAAATCAGCCGATGCATATCGACGACGGCCGTCTCAGAATTATTTTCAACGGCGAAATATACAACTATATCGAGTTGCGCCAGGAACTGATCGGCCTCGGTCATCATTTTCGAACGCGCTCCGATACTGAGGTGCTGCTCAGAGCTTATGATCAGTGGCACTTATCCATGTTTGACCGATTGAGCGGCATGTTCGCTTTTGCGCTCTGGGATGCTCAGAGGCACGAATTGATTCTCGGCCGCGATCCCTTCGGCAAAAAGCCCCTTTACCTCATGGAAAGCGAAAAATTGCTGTCGTTTGCCTCGGAGATCAACGCGTTGTTGTCATCGCAGCCAAACGCGCAGCAGCTCGATCTGGACGCTGTGCACGAGTATCTGCGCTGGCGGTACGTGCCTGGACCGCGCACGCTTTTTAAACAAATCCGCAAACTCAACCCCGGAAGCTATGCTGTTTGGTCGCAAGGGACAGTGACGGAAACGCGCTATTATACGCCTCCAGATCAAACCGATCTGACCGAGGACATCGACGACGAAACCGCCAAGCGGCGATTTCTGGAACTGCTCGACCATTCCGTCGAGATCAGAATGCGCAGCGATGCACCATTTGGCGCCTTTCTCTCCGGAGGACTCGACTCGTCAGCAATCGTCGCCCTGATGACCAAGCACAGCGACAAGCCTATTCGTACATTTTCGGTCGGTTTCAGCGAACCGGCTTACAGTGAACTCCCATTCGCCCGACGCGTCGCCGATCATTTCAAGACCGATCATTGCGAACTGGTCATTGAGGCGGACGACCTGATTGACCACCTGCCCAAGTTGATTCGCCATCTGGGGGCGCCTGTTTCACAAAGTTCGGACATTCCAATTTACCTGATGTCGGAGCGAGCCTCGCAGGACGTCAAGATGGTGCTCACAGGGGAAGGGGCAGACGAGATTCTCGGCGGGTATCCCAAACATCGCGCGGAGTCACTGGCTGGAATCTACCGGTCGCTCGTTCCAGCCTTGCTCCACAACAACGTTCTCGCCCCTCTGATACGCGCCATGCCTGGCGCATCGGCCAAGTTCGATACATTTGCCCGAAGCGCGGGCGAAAGGGACTTTGCCACTCGGATGATCTCCTGGTTTGGGGCCATGACAGCGCGGGAACACGGTCGCCTCATCGGTGCGCCGGCCAATTGCCGCAATGAACGCAACGACTTCCCGTTCTCCTCGAGCGCGAAGGCATCCCATCTTCGCCGCGCGCTGTTTTTCGATCAGACATCGTGGTTGCCTGACAATCTCTTGGAACGAGGCGACCGGATGATGATGGCCGGTTCAATCGAAGGAAGAATGCCGTTCCTCGATCGCGATCTGGTTGCGTTCGTCAGCAAATTGCCCGATCGCTACAAGGTGGGTTGGCGGAAGGGCAAGCTGATCTTGCGCAACAGTATGGCCAACATGCTTCCTGAGGAAATTCTCAACCGCCGCAAGGTCGGGTTCAAGGTGCCCGTCGCCGAATGGTTTCGCGGGTCAATGAGGAACTACGTGGACGACCATCTTTGCTCCTCTCGATCCGTCATTCGCAGCTATTTGAGCGCCAAACACCTTGATCAAATCGTCTCGGAGCACACCAAGGGTGCCGCAGACCACGAAAAGCTAATTTGGGCGCTGTTGAATTTGGAGATATTCCATCGCGAATTTGGGCTTGGAGCGCCGCAGTGACGCCAATGGATCGGTGTCGCGCTTGACCCAAAGCTGCGCGTCATAGGGTCACCTGCCGAACTCAAGCGACGGCGCGCAAGCTCAGCGTCCACGGTCACACAGGACAGCGTCAGCGCTTGACCGATTGAGCCTTTGACGCGACGGACCTCCAGACTTCACAAATCGCGCCGACAAACGGTGCGAGCTCAAGCCGGTCCCGATGCACGGCCATCGCGGCAGCACCAAGCCTGGCTCTCAATGCCGGATTTTCAACCAACCGTGTCAGCGCCTCGGTCAACGCCGCAACATCGCCGGGCGGCACCAGCAACCCGGATTCCTCGTTGGTGATGATATCCTCCACGGCGCCGACAGGCGTCGTCACTACCGCGAGACCTGCGGCCATGCCTTCGATGACAGAGACGGGCAGGTTTTCGGCAAAGGAGGGTAGCACCAGAATATCCGCCGAAGCGATCAGCGATGCGACCTCGTCGGGCCCGACCCAGCCAGGAAGGGTAACGCGCTCGGCAAGGCCGAGTTCGGCCGTTCTCGTTCGGGCCTCCTCGACTTCGCCATCGCCGGCGATCGTGGCGCGCCAACTTTTGATCGGATCCATGCGGTGCAGCGCATCCAGCAATTGCGGTACGCCCTTGCGGTCGCCGATGCGGCCAAGGAACAGGATATGCGCATGGTCGCCGCCACCGACATGCGCCAAGGAGGGAACCGCCGTGGCGTTGGGAACGATGACAATGTTGCCCGCCGCCCCCGGTGCCCGGCTGGCGACGAAGTCGCGCCAAAGCCCGCCCAAGACGATCACCCGACCGGCACGCTCGAACAGAGCTTCGATGCGGCGGCTCATGAAACTGCGATCGTCTTTCCAGAATGTCTCGTACTGCGCCCCGTGCAAATGCAGGACATAGGGTATCGACAGCAGCCGTGCGCAGGCGGCGATCACCATCTTGCGATAGGTGCTGCCGGAGACTGATATATTGATGTGGATGACATCGGCGCGCTTCGCCAAACGCGCCGCAAGCATCCGCAAGCAAAAGTCAAACATATAGAAGATCGAAAACCCGACATGCCCTGAGCCGCGGCTGGCAAGGAAGCGTACATCGATGTCGGCGATCTCCTGCCGCTCAAACTCCTGCTTCAGCGCGCCCATGATGCGGTCGATGCCCCCCTGCCCCGAAACGCCCGAAGGCGTCGCGACAAGGACATGGACTTTTTGATTGTGGAGTGGACGCTGCAACATGACTCCATTCGGAACGACAAGCAAAGGTTTCAAACAAGGTTTACGACGAATCCGTTAGTTCAAACTGAATCTGTTCACCCTTTGCCGTCATCGCGCTGGATTTTCCGCCGGTCGACGGTTAATCGAAGGTGAATTTTCCGGGGACAACTCTTTGCTGCTGCGCTCCACGCTCATCTATGCCCCGGCGATCCTGCTGACGCGGATTTCCGCGCTGCTCCTGCTGGTCATCGTAACGCGGCTGATCGATCAGACCGAGTATGGCCTGCTGACCCTGGTTGTGACCGTCGGCGAAATGACAGACGTTGCCGTCACCAACTGGCTGCGCATCGCTTTGCTCAGGCTTGGGGGCAAAGGCGACGTCAGCCGTGGCAGCCTGATGCTGGCCGGGCGGGTGTTGCTTGCCAGCACGGCCCTGGCGCTGATCATATCCGTCATCGCCTCTGCAGTGATCGTGCCGGAGCGCTGGGTCGAGTTCGCGATCGCCGTCTGCAGCTACCTGATGGCCGGTTCCATCGGCCGCTTCGCATTGACGGTGCTGCAGATGCAGCAGCGTCATTCGGTCTATTCGATGCTCGAGTTCCTGCGCGCCGTGCTGCAACTCGCGCTGCCGATCGGCGCAATTGTCATGTTCCAGGATTCCTTCCTGACGGTATCGCTCGGCTCGAGCCTCGGCGTTTTAATCGCCGGTATCGTGGCGGGCCTAATGGCATCCCGACGCGTGATTGCCGGTCCGCCACGCTTCACCCAGAAAGAGTTCTTCGTCCTCGGTGTGCCCCTGGTCATCATGGCGCTGGTAGGCTTCGGCCTGCACAGCGCAGAGCGTGTATTCCTCAAGATCTATTACGACGCCGGCGCGGTGGCGATCTTCGCCGCAGCCTATGCACTGGCCCGCCAGCCCATCGATATGGTCGCCAACTCCATCAATATGGGCGCCTTTCCCGAGGTGGTCAGCCGGTTCGACGACGACGGGCCTGCGGCATCGGGCCGGCTGCTGTCGCAATTGATGGCCTTGATGATGCGCCTTTGCCTGCCGGTTGCAGCGATGCTGGTCGCACTCAGCAGCGATATCACGCAGCTCTTGCTGCCCTCCGAATATCACGGCCGTTTCGGCCTGCTCTTTCCGATCATCGCCTTCAGCGTGCTGTGTGCCAATCTCGCCAGCTTCGTCTATGGCACCGTGGTGCACGCGCACAAGCGGCCGTGGCTGCTGATCATCGCCAATTCCTTCGGCTCGGTGGCGACAATCGCACTGTCTGTGCTGTTGATCCCCCCGATGGCGGAGGTCGGCGCTGCTTTGGCGCTGGCGGGCGGATCGCTGGCAGGTCTTTTGGCCTGCATCATCATCAGCGAACGGCTCACGCCGGTGCCGGTGCCATGGCGAGACATCGGCGTTTCGATCGTCATCTCGGTCTGCACGGGGCTGGCCGCCAGCCTTGCCAGCGCTCTAGTCGGCGATATGCCGGCCATCTTCTCGCTCGTCGCGGGCGGCACCACTGGCGCAGTGGTTTTCTTCGGGCTGACCTGGCTGTTTTATCCTGCCGCCGCGATGCAATTCGTAGCCAAGCTGCGGGCGCGGCTACGGCTCGCATAGACCTGCGATGGCGCGTGCAATTGTTCAACCGCGAAGAGCATCGTATCGTAGTTTTGGAAAAAGCGGTTCCGATTTCCGACCGATGCTGTAGCCCCAGTCCGGTGCCCTGTTGGGGTAGTCGCTACTTACAGATCGACCTTTCGGCGTCCCCGGCGGTTCCAGAACTCGCGGCACAGCAGCGCTGCGTAGGCAGTGTTGGTGTCATAGTAGCGGCGCCACAAGCGTCGCGGCTCCTGTGCCACGCGAAACAACCACTCCAGACCGATCGCTTGAATCAGTTTTGGCGCCCGGGCAACCTTGCCGCCATAGACGTCGAAACTACCGCCCACGCCCATGACGAAACTCGCAGTGAGTTCGTCACGATAGCGCTTGAGAAAGCGCTCCTTGCGCGGCGTCGGCATCGCCACCAACAGGCAGTCGGCGCCCGAGGCGTTGATCGCCTCGACGATGCCGGCCTCGTCTTCCGGCTTGAAATAGCCATTGCGCATGCCAGCGACGATGAGGCCCGGATGATCCCTGGCAAGTCGCATTCTAACCGCATCGAGAACGGATTGTTCGGCGCCCAGGAGAAAGAGCCTGTAGCCCCGCTTGTCGCAGAGGCTCAGCAGATTGATCATGATATCGACACCCGCTACGCGCTCCGGAAGCGCGACGCCACAAAGACGCGCACCCCAAAGCACCCCGATGCCATCGACGTTGACTACATCCGCCGTTGCCACGTCCTCGTGCAGTTCGGCGTTGTTGCGCATGTTCACGAGCTTGGCGACATTCACGACCACATGATGCAGCGGCCGCCGCAGGGTCATCGCCTCATCGGCGATGGCCAGCGTCTCGGCCATGGTCAGCGCATGGATCGGCGCGCCAAGGAATTCCCGGCGCCGTGACGCTAACAGGCGATGCTGCGCCCATGCCGGGTCGTGCGCGTTCATGCGGCCTCCTCTGCACCTGCAGGAAGTGCCAGGTGTTCGAGCGCTGATTTCTTGCCTTCGATGCGGGCGTCGGGCTTGCGTGCTTTGCGCCAGGTCCACAAACCCCTTGTGTCGATGAGCTTCTTGTCCTTGAGCGCTTCGGGATCAACCAGATTAAACTGCCGATGGTCGACCAGCAGGACGACGATATCGCACTGGTCGATGGCGGAAAGCGCATCGGTGAAGACGATGCCTTTACCCTCGAGTTCATGCGGCAGCCTATTTGTGTTGGGTTCGGCCGCGATGATCTTCAGGTTGGGAATATCTGACAAAAGCTTCACCACCTCGACAGCCGGACTCTCGCGCATATCGTCGATATTGGCTTTGAAGCTGAGGCCAAGACAAGCGATCGTCTGCTTGCGGGAAGGATCTAGCAGGGCTTCTATATCTCTGACCACCGACAAGGGACGCTCGGAATTGATCCGGCGTGCCGAAGCCATCAGCCGCGTGCTGTTAGGCGCGGCATCGATGATAAAATACGGATCGACCGCAATGCAGTGGCCGCCGACGCCCGGGCTCGGCTGAAGGATGTTCACGCGGGGATGCCGGTTAGCCAGATCGATCACCTCCCAGACGTTGAGCGACAGATCCTGGCACACTGCCGCAAGCTCGTTGGCAAAGGCGATATTGACGTCGCGGAACGCATTCTCGGTCAACTTCACCAGCTCCGCGCTTTCGGCCTGGGTCGTGAACAGGTCGCCGGCAACAAAGGTTGAATAGAGTGCTGCGGTGCGTTCCGACGACTTGCGCGACAGTCCGCCGATTGAGCGATCGTTGTTGATCAACTCGGTAAGGACCTTTCCCGGCAACACGCGCTCGGGCGAATAGGCGACCAGGACATCGGCCTCTTCGCCATGCACCAGAGGAAATTTGAGATCGGGCCGCAATTCGGCAAGTAGTCCCGTCATGATGCGCGTCGTGCCGACCGGCGATGTCGATTCCAGCACCACAAGGTCTCCCCGCTTCAGCACGGAGGCGATGCTTCGTGCCGCCGCGAGCACATAGCTCACGTCAGGCTTGTGGTCCTCGGTCATCGGGGTCGGCACTGCGATGACATACGCGTCCGCCGGCTGCGGCGTACTGAAGGCCCTAAGCTTGCCGTTGGCTACAACCTTCTGGATCAAACCATCGAGGTCCGGCTCGACGATGTGGATTTCGCCGCGATTGACCTTCTCGACCACCGCTTCGTTGACGTCGACACCAATGACGTCGAGCCCTCGGCTGGCGAAGATGGCACAGGTCGGCAGGCCGATATAGCCCATGCCGATAACGGAAACGGTTTTGATCTCAGCCATGATGCAGCAATTCCTCAACGATCCGGTTACCGGCCCGGCCATCGCCATACGGGTTGTGTCGTTCCGCCATGCCGCGATAGGCAGCCTGATCGTCGAGCAGGCTGTTGGCATTCGACAGGATTTTTTGGATATCGGTGCCGACGAGACGGGCGGTGCCCGCCGCAATCCCCTCGGGCCGCTCGGTATTCTCGCGCATCACCAGCACCGGCTTGCCGAGCGAAGGCGCTTCTTCCTGCACGCCGCCGCTATCGGTCAGCACCAGATAGCTCTGCTTCTGCAGGAACAGGAACGGCAGATAGTCCTGCGGGTCGACCAGGTGGATATTCGCCACGCCACCCAGTTCTGCGTTGACCACCGAGCGCACGTTGGGGTTGGGATGGACCGGATAGACGATCTGCACGTCCTCGCGCACCGCCAACCCCTTCAGCGCCGTGCAGATACGATGGATGCCGCCGTCGAAATTCTCACGGCGATGACCGGTAACGAGGATCATTTTCTTGGCGGGATCGAGGAACGGGAAATGGGCGGCGAGCTTGGCGCTCATCGACTTGTCGGCGTCGATCGCGCCGGAAAAATGCAACAGCGTGTCGATCACAGTGTTGCCGGTCACGAAGATGGTGTTCGCAGCCTTTCCTTCGGCGATGAGATTGTCGCGCGCCTGGATGGTCGGCGCGAAATGCCACGTCGCTATGTCGCCGGCAATCTTGCGGTTCAGTTCCTCTGGAAAGGGAGAGTTGATATCGTGGCTGCGCAATCCTGCCTCGATATGGGCTACCGGGATGCGTTTGTAGAAAGCAGCCAGAGCCGCAGTCATCGCCGTGGTCGTGTCGCCTTGCACGAGGACGATATCGGGCTTCGCCTTCTCCAGCACTTCGGCCATGCCCAGCAGCACGCGCGAGGTGACGTCGAACAATGTCTGGCCGGGCTGCATGATGTTGAGGTCGTGATGCACCGGCAGGCCGGTCAGTTCGATGACCTGGTCGACCATCTCGCGATGCTGGCCGGTGATGCATGTCTCGGTAACAAGACCCGGATGGGCAAGCGCGGCACGCACTACCGGAAAGCATTTGAGCGCCTCCGGCCTCGTGCCGAACACGATCAGCAGTTTTTGCCTGAACGGCAGTTTCGGATGTGAAAGGACGTTCATTGCTGATCCTGGTCGCCAGAAGGCATCGCGACCTGCTGGTTATTCGCCACAAGAGCTATAATAGCGGCAGAAGCCGCCTTCGGGACCTTAAATCTTAATATATGATTAACAGCCAAGCCCGCGTTCTCCCCGGTAACTCTTATGAAAGCCTAAACCGATAGGTATCCTGGCACAGTAGTCTTGAAAAAGAACATATTCGATTGACTAATATTTTAATTATCGGCCACACCGTCGGATCTCGGCGCTGGGAAAATGAGCTCCTGGTGCGGTTGAACGCAGCTGGTCACGTGGTTTCGAGTTGCCGCGCGCCGACGCCTGCGCCGATCGCACGCGGCCTGGATATTGTGCTGGCGGTCGAGAGCCGGCGCTTCGGTCCCTCATTGGCAAGCCGGTCCGAGCCGTTGTCGTCTGGCGGTTCTGGTCCAGCCGACCTCGTAATCGATCTCACCGGCACTGCCGCACGACGAGGCACGCCGGTTCTGACGCTCGAATTTTGCGGCCACAGCACCTTCCCCGCCGGTGTGGCCGAGATGCTGGCGAGCGGGCGATCGCCCGAACTTGCCGTTCGCCTCGATGGCGTCACAGTCGCCCGCGGGCGACCGATGCTCGGCGACCGGCTCTGGCTATCTCGCAGCTGCAACGACCTGCTCGCTGGGGCCATCTCGCTGGTTGCGCAAAGCGTCGCCCGTTTTTCCGCGGGCGAACTTGTGCCAGTTGCCGATAACCCGGCACCGATCCTAAGGAACGGCGGTTTTGTCCGGCATTATCTGCCCTTTTTCTGCAGGGCGTTGGTCGATCGCGCCGTGCAAAAACTCAGACTTGGACGGCGCCCCTTTTATTGGCAGGTTGCCTATCGGCTGATCGACGGGCCAGGTGTCGCCGAAACCGGGCAACTTGACGGTAAGCCGTTCACCGTGCTGGCGGACGATGGCCAGCGATTCTATGCCGATCCATTCGTCCTCGAGCGGGATGGCCGCCACTATCTGTTTGTCGAGGAATTTCCCTACGCTACGGGTCGCGGCGTGATTTCTGTCGCCGAGCTGGGCGAAGATGGCACCTTCGGTGTGCCGAGGGTGGTATTGGAGGAAATGCACCACCTGTCGTATCCGCAGCTGTTCGCTCAGGCCGGCGAGATTTTCATGATTCCGGAAAGTGGGGCGGCGCGCGAGCTTGTGCTCTACCGCGCCGCGCAGTTTCCGGATCGCTGGGTACGCGACACCGTGCTGATGACGGACAAGGATTTCAATGACGCCACGCTGCTCGAATTGGATGGGCGCTTCTGGCTGTTGGGGACGGAGCGGTTCGGTTACGGCAGCGCGTCGGATACGATGACGCTCTATTCCGCACCCTCGCTGCGCGGGCCGTGGGTCGCGCATGCGCTCAATCCCATCGCCGTCGATCACTCGGCCGCTCGGCCCGGCGGCGCCTTTATTCGCCAGGGTGACGCCGTAGTTCTGCCGGTGCAAAACGGGTCGAAAGCCTATGGCGGCGGTCTCGGCTTGATGCGGCTGGATAGGCTTGACGATTTCGACGTCCGTTTTGCGCCGCCCCGCCCGATCGGCCCGGGGCCGGCATGGGCCCGCACGGGCATTCACACGCTTAATCGCGCAGGCAACGTTGAGGTTGTGGATAGCGCCGGCTGACGCGTCTGGAGCCTGTGCTTATCCGAGCCGATCCGGTATGCGCTCGGATGCAGCCGCAGCCGACGATGTGCTGTTCGGCCGGTTTCTATACGGCGCGTTTCTATAGGCAAGCAGCAGCACCACGATAATCGCGATCTCCGGCGATTTTGACGAGAGCGCGTTGTTCGAGAGCGCAGCAAGCAGGAACGTCATGGTGCCGATCCATGCCGGCAGCGGCGCCGCGCGCAGCAGCCGAAAAATGAACCAGAATACCAGCGTGATGAAGAGCACGGCTATGGGCAAGCCGAAGAGCATGATGATGACCACCGGCGCGCTCTCGATGTAGGGCAGATGCAGCTTCTCGTTGACGATCGCCAGCAGGTCGTCGACGTTCATGCCAAACAGGATGTCTTTCCAGCTAACAAGTCCGAACACTTGGTAGATCGTCACCCGAGCCATGAAATTTTCGTCAAAGATCGTGTTGCCGAATCGGTTCAGCAGTCCGCCCGAAAACAGTATGGCCACCAGCACTGCGCCGGCCGCCAGGGCGAACAGCAGCACGACAGACTTGGCCTGCCGCTGGTGTTTGAGGGTCAGGCGCGGCCAAGGCACGAACATCAGCAGAATGAGGGTTTCTCCGGCAGCTAGCAACAGGGCGGCGCGAGCGCCTGACGCAGCACAACCGACGAGCAATACGAAGATCGCCAGCACCCGCACCCATATGCGCCAGCGTGTCAGCGGTACGAATCCAATGACAGTGGCGCAGAGCGCTCCTAGTGCCAACGGGTGCGCCGATAGCCCGATCGGCCTGAACTGCAGTTCGTTGAGACCGTAAGGCAGAAATCGATGTTGAGTCACCGCTTCGACCGTGCCCATCACGGCGCTGACGATCACCATTCCAAGCACGACGTCGCCCAACGCCCGCCGCACTTCCGCATTCATGGCCAGCATCAACAGGCCTGCGGCGCCCGCCACCAGATAGGTATCGATGATGAACCCGGAGGAGCCGGCGCGGCCGGTGATGAACAGATACGGCACCAGCGCGAAAATCAGCGCAGAATAGAGCAGCAAAGCCTTGAAGATTCCAATTTCGTCGCCCTGCAGCAGAAACGGCCGGCTGAAAAGAACGAACGGAAGCAGCAGAAAGATAGCATAGGTGCCGAAATGCAGTTTCTCGTAGAATGAACCACCGTCGGCCGTATAGTCGACGACCATGTTCATAATCTGCGGTGAAACCGTGAAGCGGAGCAGGAACGCCAACGCAGCGCATAGGAAAAACAGAATCGACAGCGCGTTCTGACGGCGCGCCTGGCTGGACAGCAATCGTTCCCATGCGGCAGCGGGATAACTCATGGCCCATCCAAATCGGGGTATTCAAGCGGCATTCTGGCCAACGAGATCCATTCAAGGGACCGCCGAACGGACGCGGCGTGTGACTCGGCAAAATATGCCAACTTGGAAAATGAGATGTTAACGTTCTTTCTGTAGTGCTGGCCCGCGTAGCGAATAACAAGAGTTAGCACCATGTCCGCCGCTTCCGGCACAACCCCTCCCTCTGCAGCGGATTCCGATATCAGCGCACTCGAGCGGATCGCCAATGCACGGCGCGCCAGCAGGGCAAGGCTGCAACAGGATGCCCCAGTCATGGCACGCACCTCCGCCCCTGTCACTCCGCACACGCCCGAGCCTGTCCCGACGGTGACGCTCGACAAGATCGGCGATTTCCTTGAGCTCGATTTTCGACGCCTGTTTGTCTGGCTGCGTGCCGGGCTCGTCTTGGCATTGATGCTGGCAGTGGCCGGCGGCGTCATCGGTGCCGCCTATGGGTTGCTGAGCAAACAGCGTTATACCGTTACGACAGAAATCCTCATCAATCCTGCCAATTTGCAGGTTGTGGAAAACGATCTCTACTCGCAACCGGGCCAGGTCGACAGCCAAATCCTTAACGCGCGCAGCAAGCAGCGCATCTTGACCTCGGGCAACGTGCTTGCACGGGTAGTGGACGAACTCGGTCTGGCCAACGATCCGGAGTTTTTTGACCCGGACCAGAGCGCCTCCACGTCTGGTGCTGCAGCGAGTGGCGCCAAGTCCGATCCGAAGCTTATCGCCCAGAAAAGCCTGGCGGAGCGGGTCAGCGTCGCTGCAGATGAAACGTCGTTCGTCACAACCCTCTCGGTATCGGCAGAAACCACCGGCAAGGCGATCCTGATCTCGCAAGCCATAGTGAAGGCTTTCCAGGACGAACTGGCCAAGGCCGAAGCTGCTGGTGCCAGCCGTGCCGCAGCTGCTCTTGAGGGCCGGCTCGGCCAACTCAAGCGCGATGTGCAAGTGGCCGAAGAGAAGGTCGAGAGCTACAGGCGCAGCCACAACCTGTCCGCCAGCAATGGCCAGCTTGTCAGCTCGCAGACGATGACGCAGCTCAATAGCGAAATTGGAGAGGCGCAATCGCGCGTCATCGCAGCGCAGGCAAGTTACGACGCCTTGGTTGCCTCCGGTGTCAATGGAGCCAATCCTGACCCCGCGGTTTCGGCAGCACTCGCAGCACTGCGCGACAAGGCAAATAGCCTGCGGCAGCAAATCGATTCACAATCCATGACCTTTGGTCCGCGCCACCCGACGATTGTCCGGCTTAGGACAGAATTCGAGACCGTCAGTTCCCAACTCAGGGCAGAGTTCGCCCGCACGGTCGGCACCGCAAAAGCCAACCTGGATAAGGCCAACGCCTCATTGGCTTCCCTCAGCGCCAAGATGAACGATCTGAAGAGCAGTGTTTTCACCGACAGCGAGTCCCAGGTCGCCCTGCGTGAGCTTGAACGCGACGCCGCCTCGAGGCGGGCAGTCTATGAAAGCTTCCTGTCTCGCTCGCGCCAAATCACCGAGCGCGAGCAGATCGACACCACGAATGTACAGGTGATTTCCACCGCCGTGCCGCCACAGGGACGCTCGTGGCCGCCCCGCACCCCCCTGATGGCAGGCCTGGGAGCTTTCGCCGGCTTTGCGCTAGGCATGCTGCTGGCAATTGCCATGGGCATCGTTCGCGACATTCGCCAGCCGCCGAACCGATCAGGCATCGACGTCAGCCGAGCCTGAATCCAGGCATGGCGAAGCGCATTGTTTTTCACATTGCCAGTCTCAGGGGCGGCGGCGCCGAGCGTGTCTTCGTCCTCATGGCAAATGAATTGGCATCACGTGGCCACGATGTCACACTTTTTACCTGGAACGCTGAAGGACCCAACGCCGCGCTGCTCTCCCCCGCGGTGCATCTTGTCGATTTCGACCTTCCCATCCGGGACGAGGGTTACGGCAAGTGGGAGACGCTGAAAAGCATCGTGCGAAGCGCACGTTTGTTCAGCCGCCTTGGTCCGCATGCGGTTTATAGCGCCCCCGAATTTGCCAATCTGGTCGTGGCGCTGGCGCTTCTCTTGGCGCGAAGCCGAGCGCGGTTCTTTCCAAGCTTCCACGCGGCGGCCTCACTGCCTTCCAGCAGTCTCGGCGCGAGAATAGCGGTCTGGCTTTCCGCGTTGGTTGCAGCGCGCGCAACCAAAGCCATCGCCGTCTCACTGGGTGTCGGCCGCGACATTGCGGCCCGCGGCTTTCCCAAATCCAAGGTTGTCGTCATCAACAATCCGCTGCCACCGGCTGCGGCGCTCCAGCAAGATTCCTATACATGGCAGACAAAGCTGGCGACGATGGGCGATGGCCCGGTCATCGCTACCGCCGGGCGCCTGGTGCCGGTCAAGGATCATCGGACCTTGCTCCAGGCCTTCGCTAACCTGCGCGCCGGCCGCCGCGCTCGGCTTGTAATCTTCGGCGAAGGTCCGCTGGCTGCCGAGTTGCGCACCTATGCCCAGGAATCTGGTATCGCCGCCGATGTGCTCTTTGCTGGCTACGTCAACGATCCCGCGGCCTGTTATGCCGCAGCCGATCTGTTCGTCCTTTCCTCGACGAGCGAGGGCTTCGGCAATGTGTTGGTCGAGGCCATGGCTGCTGGCGTCCCCGTAGTCTCCACAGATGCGCCGCATGGCCCGCGCGAGATTCTCGGTGACGGTCGTTTCGGCGCCTTGGTGCCGGTCGGCGATGCCGGGGCCCTGGCAAAGGCGATGGCTGAGATGCTGGACCACCCCACTTCTGCCGCCGTCCTGAAAAGCAGGGCAGCGGATTTCGAAATAGAAAAGATCGGGGATCTGTACGAAGCGCTGCTCTAGCCAGGAACTTCGCGCTGGCGTTGATTGATGCCAGCCGCTATCGCCATTCGCGCCGACACCGGAATCTGGTAGCAGCCGATGAAGAGAAGCAGCGAGCCGGTCACCGCGGCGGGAAGCGCGGTCGGGCAGCCGCATGGCGATCCTTTTTAACGGAGTGTTCGAATGAGACATGTGTGGCGTTGGTTCGGCCCGGTCGACAAGGTGACGATCGCGGATGCGCGTCAAGCCGGGGCGCAAGGCATCGTCTCGGCCCTTCACCACGTTCCTCACGGCGCCGTCTGGCTGCCCGCCGAAATCGAAAGACGTCAGCGCGAAGTCGCGTCTTTGCCGGATGGAAGCGCAAGCGATCTGAACTGGGAGATTGTCGAGAGCCTGCCGGTTTCCGAAGCGATCAAGACGCAGGTCGGCGAATGGCGCAGCCATATTGCCAATTACAAGACATCGTTGGAAAACCTGGCGCGGGCCGGCATTTCGGTCATCTGCTACAATTTCATGCCCGTGCTCGATTGGACCCGCACCGATCTCGCCTGGCGCCTGCCGCATGGCGGCACCACCATGCGCTTCGATCTGATCGACTTCGCCGCATTCGACATCCAAATCCTGAAACGCCAAGGGGCACTCGGCGATTACACACCGGAGATCGTCTCCGAGGCGGAGCGGCGATACGCGCAGATGGATGACCTTGCGCGGAAGATTCTGGCAAAAAGCGTCAATTCCGGCCTGCCCGGCTCGACCGAAGACACGTCTCTCGACGGTCTCGCGGCTCAACTCTCAAGTTACGACCGCATCGACGCAACAACCCTGCGCGAACATTTCGTCGATTTCCTGGCGGAGGTCGTGCCTACGGCCGAACGCCTCGGCCTGCGTCTCTGCTGCCACCCCGATGATCCGCCGTTTCCGCTGCTGGGCCTGCCGCGCGTGATGTCGACCGAGGCCGACTACAGGTATATTCTGGACGCAGTCGACAGTCCGGCCAACGGAGCGACACTGTGCACGGGATCGCTCGGCGCAAGACCGGATAATGATCTGCCCGCCATGATCGAGCGGATGGGACCAAAAATCCACTTCGCGCATCTGCGCAATGTGCGCAAGGAAGCGGCCGGCACCCCCTGCTCGTTCCACGAGGACGAGCACCTTGCCGGCGACACCGACATGGTGGCGGTGGTGGCGGCCCTGCTTCAAGAGGAAGCGCGGCGCAAGAAGGCAGGCCGCCCGGACGCCGTCATCCCGATGCGCCCCGACCATGGCCAGGATATCCTCGATGACCTGACGCGTGGGGCCCAGCCCGGCTATCCGGCCATCGGTCGGCTCAAGGGATTGGCCGAACTCCGCGGCGTGGAACATGCCATTCGCAACTCGACATCAGGCGAGCCGATCTCCACCTCTGCCCCATAGTCTGGAGAAGGGCACAGGGCGGTTCGCAACCGGTACTCGTTAAATATGCCATCAGATTCGACCATTGGGTGTTCCGCAGCCCGCCTCCGGCACGATGGCACCTTTCCACCTTATTGCGCGGACTTGTGTATAATAGCAGTTTGCGGTTTGAGACCGATTGCAATCCGTTAGCTTGCGCTAGTTATTGCTCTATCCACAGCCGGTGTTGAAAGGAATTCCAGGCAGCGGTTGTGAATTCATATCCTGGGAGGAAATCACGATGAGAAAATTCGCCGCCGCTCTGGCCGCCGCCGCAGCCGTCACGCTTTATTCGTTGGCCGCGGGCGCGCAAACCTATCCCGAACGCACCGTTACCGTCGTGGTGCCGTTTTCGGCCGGCGGCCCGACCGACACGGTCACGCGCCTCGTCGCGGAAGCCATGTCGAAGGATCTCGGCCAGCAGATCATCGTCGAGAATGTCGGCGGCGCCGGCGGCACACTGGGCGCCGGCCGCGTCGCGAACGCCGAGCCGGACGGCTATACGTTGCTCCTCCACCACATCGGCATGGCGACAAGCGCGACGCTGTACCGAAAGCTCGCATACGACACGCTGAACAGCTTCGAATATGTCGGCCTCGTCACCGAGGTGCCGATGACCATCGTCGGCCGCAAGGACCTCGAGCCGACCGATCTGAAGGGGCTGGTCGACTACGCCAAGGCCAACAAGGATACCGTCACCGTCGCCAATGCCGGTATAGGCGCGGCCTCGCATCTGTGCGGCATGCTGTTCATGAGTGCGATCCGCACGCCGCTGGTCACCGTGCCCTACAAGGGCACCGGACCGGCCATGACCGACCTTCTCGGCGGTCAGGTCGATATCATGTGCGATCAGACGACCAATACCACCAAGCAGATCCAGGGCGGCACGATCAAGGCCTACGCCGTCACCTCGCCGGAACGCCTCGATGTTCTGCCGGATGTCCCGACGACGACGGAAGCCGGTCTCCCTGAGGTGCAGGTCGGCATCTGGCATGGCCTCTACGCGCCCAAGGGCACGCCTGCCGAGGTCACCGAGCGCCTGTCGAAATCGCTTCAGGTCGCGCTGAAGGACCCGAACGTCGCCGCCCGCTTCGCCGAGCTCGGCACCAAGCCGTCGTCCGACGCCGACGCTACGCCGGCCGCGCTGAAGGCCAAGCTGGAAGGCGAGATCGCGCGCTGGAAGCCGATCATCGAAGCCGCCGGCCAGTACGCCGACTGAGGTTTTGAAACGGGGCGCCACCGGCGCCCCGTTTTCGCTTCGGCCCGTTTTCGCACTGCACCGGCGCGCCCGCGGCGCGGGCCTGGGAGGAGGACATGAAGCCTTTCACAATCGACACGACCAACGGCATATGCGCCGCGCTGTTCATCTTTCTAGGCGGATTTTTCGCGTTGCAGTCGCTCGGCCTCGAAATCGGCACCGCCTTCCGCATGGGACCGGGCTATTTTCCCCTGATCCTGGCAATCGTGCTGATCCTGCTTGGCGCCGTCATCCTCATCGAAGCGGTGCGCTTCGAGAGCGAGCCAATCGGCCATATAGCCTGGCGCGGCATGCTGTTCATCCTCCCTGCCCCGATCTTCTTCGGCCTGACCGTGCGCGGCCTCGGCTTCATCCCGTCGATCTTCCTGACGGCGTTGATCGCATCCTTTGCCAGCGGCCGCATGAGGCCGCTGACCGCGCTCGTGCTCTCCGCCGGCCTGACGCTGTTTGCGTTTCTCGTCTTCAGCTATGCGCTCGGCCTGCCGTTCCGGCGCTTCGGCCCGTGGCTGCCCTCATGGCTGGTATTGTGAGGGGCTGAACATGGAACTCCTCGACAACCTCGCGCTCGGCTTTTCGACGGCTACGTCGCTGGCAAACCTCGGTTTCTGCCTGATCGGCGTCCTTCTCGGCACGCTGATCGGCGTCCTGCCCGGCATCGGCGCCACCGCGACCATCGCCATGCTATTGCCGATCACCTTCCAGATCGGCGACCCGGTTTCCTCCCTGATCATGCTCGCCGGCATCTATTACGGCGCGCAATATGGCGGCTCGACCACCGCCATCCTCATCAACATGCCCGGCGAATCCTCGTCAGCAGTCACCGCAATCGACGGCTACCAGATGGCCAAGAACGGCCGCGCCGGGGCGGCACTCGCCATCGCGGCGATAGGCTCGTTCTTCGCCGGAACGGTGTCGACCTTCCTCGTCGCCATCTTTGCCCCGCCGCTGACGGCGATCGCGCTCGAATTCGGCGCGGCCGAGTATTTTTCGCTGATGATCGTCGGCCTTGTCTCGTCCGTCGCGCTCGCCCACGGCTCGATTGTCAAGGCGCTGGCGATGGTCGTGCTCGGCCTGCTGCTCGGCCTTGTCGGCACCGACATCTACACCGGCACGCCGCGCTTCACGCTCGGCATCCGCGAATATGCCGACGGGCTGAATTTCGTCGCGGTGGCGGTCGGCGTCTTCGGCGTCGCCGAGATACTGCGCAACCTCGAAAACGAGCACGAGCGCTCCGTAATGATCCGAAGGGTCTCCGGCCTTATGCCGACCCGCGAGGATTTTCGCCGCATGGCGACGCCCATCGTGCGCGGAACGATCATCGGTTCGGCGCTCGGCATCCTGCCGGGAGGCGGTGCGATCCTTGCAGCCTTTGCCTCCTACACGGTCGAAAAGCGCGTATCGAAAAACCCGGGGGAATTCGGTAAGGGCGCCATCGAAGGCGTCGCCGGACCGGAATCGGCCAACAACGCCGGCGCGCAGACCTCCTTCATCCCGATGCTGACGCTCGGCATTCCGGCCAACCCCGTAATGGCGCTGATGATCGGCGCGATGATCATCCAGGGCATTGTGCCCGGCCCCAATGTCGCGATCGAACAGCCGGCGCTGTTTTGGGGCATCATCGCCTCGATGTGGATCGGCAATCTGATGCTGATCATCTTGAACCTGCCGCTGATCGGGCTTTGGGTAAAACTCCTGACCATCCCCTATTACGTTCTCTTCCCGATCATCATGGCCTTCTGCTCGATCGGCGTTTACAGCGTCAACACCAATATCTACGACCTCTACGCCGTCGCCTTCTTCGGCTTCCTCGGCTACCTCCTGACCAAGCTGCGCTGCGAACCCGCGCCGCTGCTGCTCGGCTTCGTGCTCGGCCCGTTGCTCGAGGAAAACCTGCGCCGCGCCATGATTCTCGCGCGCGGCGACCCGACCACCTTCGTGACGAGGCCGATCAGCGCCGGCCTGCTCTTCATCGCGCTCGCCGTGCTCGTCATCGTCTTCCTGCCGGCGGTCAAGAAGAAGCGCGAAGAGGTGTTTGTGGAGGAGAATTAGCGAAAGTCGGCGCCGCGGCCGATGCGGGCGCCGGTTTCCGAATCGAACAGGAAGACAGCGGCGTCCTGGAAAGTGATGCCGATCGGCTCATCCATGTCGTAATGCGCCAATTTATCGGCCTTGACGGTTACGGTGGCCCCACCGAACTGGCAAGTGATCAGGGTATGATCGCTGATCAGTTCCACGGCATAGACCCGCGCCGCGATCTTGCCCTGCGATGGCCCCGTGACCCGGCAGGATTTCGGCGCCGTAGCCTACGAAACGCTCAGCCGCCTGTTCGACGCGCGAGAAGCGGCCCGAACCCCAGATGGGCCGAGACCTACAGGCGCACCCAACCCGTTTTCGACCGGCTCTACCGCCACAGCCAGGCGCTCTACGACGACATCGACGCCCTGGCCGCCGCCACGCGGCCGACGCAACCGTGACGCCTCTCAGCCTTTGGAGCCGCGCCTGCAGCGACAGCCTTGGCAATCACGACGCATCCCGCCTGGAATGCATCGGACGATTGTCTCAGTTGTGGCGGATTTCCGTTCCCAGCACCTTCAGGCACTCGCGAATGAATGCGGCAAGTGCGGTCCAGCCCTTTGCCGAGACCATTGTTCCGTCCACGTAGGCCTCAGTCGGGGACAGATCGATGTAGGTTCCGCCGGCGAGGGTCACTTCCGGCTCGCAGGCAGCCAGCGCACCCACTTTCTTGCCACGCACGACGCCGTCGACCGCGATCAGGATCTGGACGCCATGGCAGATCGTAAAGATCGGCTTCTTGTTTTCGTGGAAATGGCGGACTATCGCCTGCACGCGCTTATCCGTGCGGATGTACTCGGGGCCACGACCGCCCGCGCAATACACGGCATGATATTGTTCGAGCTGTTTTTCCGCCTCCGAAAAGGTCTTGTTCAGCAAAGCATGGTGGCCGGGTTTTTCGGTGTAGGTTTGGTCACCTTCGAAATCGTGAAGCGACGTCTTGATCAGGTCTCCAGCGTTCTTGTCAGGACAGACAACGTGGACGATGTGGCCGACAGCCTCCATTGCCTGCTGATAGACGAAGATCTCGTATTCTTCGGTAAACTCACCGGTCAACATTAGTATTTTCTTGGCTGGCATGGTCGGTTTCCTCGTTTTGTGGATGGAAGGATTTTTGTGAATGGAAGTCCGGCGGGCATTGCACTCGCCCGGCGGCGCGCGTCTCAGAAATGGCAATCCGGGATGTCCCGGGCGTTTACCTGCATGATCAACGATGCATCCAGCTTGACGGCGCCGCTCCCGATGTGGGCGGTGACGGACATCGTGACAGTCTCAATCGAACGCCAGCAGCAAACGATCACGAGAATGCTCGATATGACGGCGCATCGCCTGTTCCGCCGCAGCAGGATCGGAGGCAGCGAAGGCGGCCAGGATGGCCTCATGCTCGTTGAGCGCTTCCTCGGTAACGCGTGAATGGAACATCAGGCGGAAGATGTGGAAGTGCGTGTGCTGGAATGCGAGAGTCTCGCGCACGAGATCATTGTTCGCAAATTCCATGATCCTGTCGTGGAAAATGGCGTCCTGCCGCGCGAAGTTTGAGTAACGCAGGCGTTCATCCTTGCCTTCGCGGCGCGCCATGCCCCCTGCGGACTCCTGAAGCACCGCAAGTTTCGCCTCATCCATCAATGCGGCTGCTTTGGCCGCCCCATGCGGCTCGAGCAGCAGGCGAAGCTCATAAAGTTCGTCAAACCGGCGCTTGGTTATCTGCGGCGCGGCGCGGTAGCCGATCAAATGTGTCTTCAGCACAAGGCCTTCGCCTTCGAGGCGGCCAAGCGCTTCACGGATTGGCGTGTGGGATACATCGAGTTCCTTGACCAGGCTGTCGACGGTGATCCGTGAGCCAGGCGCGATCTTCAGTGACATGAGTTGCGCGAAGATCGCTTCATACACGTCCTCCACCAGGCTGTTGGATCGCTGGATGCGTCCGCTAGCGGGGTCGGCTTCTCGGGCATTGCTTAAGTTCATGACCTGCATCTTTGCCTCTTGACAGGATCACTGGCTAACACGATGCTTCGCTGAATACAATCCTATATCTTATACGATTTAATAGAGGATTTTTTATGGCGGAGCTCGACGAGCTTTCGCCACTCCCAACATCATCGAGGGACGCAGAACATGAGCCTTTTCGCCGCCGTAAGGCTGCCGCGTGAGATCCTCTTCGGGAAGGGCCAGCGCCATATCATTCCAACCGTTGCGGCCAGGCTGGGCCGTCGCGCTCTTGTCTGTACGGACGAGCGCTTTGCCGCAACTGTCTCCTTCGCAGAGATCATGGAGGCGCTCGAGTGCGCATCGATCGATGTGCTGGTGCACGATCGTGTGCTGCCCGATGTGCCACGAGACACGGTTGCCGTCTGCGTAGAGATGGCGCGAGAGTTTGCGCCGGACATGGTGATCGGGATCGGAGGAGGCAGTTGTCTCGACATGGCCAAATGCGCCGCGTTGCTCATCAGCCACGGCGGCCTGCTCCAGGACTACTACGGCGAGTTCAAGGTGCCCGGTCCGACACTGCCGTTGATCGCGGTGCCAACGACAGCCGGCACCGGCTCGGAAGTGACCCCTGTCGCGGTGATCTCCGATCCGGATCGCACCATGAAAGTAGGCATATCCAGCCCGCATCTGATAGCGGCAGCCGCCATCTGCGACCCGGAGCTGACGATGACATGTCCCCCGGGACTGACAGCGATTGCGGGCGCAGACGCGCTGACACATGCGATCGAGGCTTTTACCGCCGTCAGGCGCGGCACTGACCCCACCCTGCCGCAACAGCATGTCTTCATCGGCAAGAGCGCGCTGACCGATCATTTTGCGCTGCTCGCGATCAAGCTGCTTGGCCGCAGTCTCGAGAAGGCATACCGCGACCCCGCCGACGAGGACGCTCGGGCCGAAGTGATGATGGGCGCGCTTGCAGCCGGCTGCGCGTTCGGTACGGCCGGAACTGCGGCGGCGCACGCGGTGCAATATCCGGTCGGAGCCGTTACCCACACCGCGCATGGGCTGGGTGTCGCCACCATGTTGCCGTATGTCATGAAGTACAACCGGGTCGCCGCGGCCGCCGAGATGACCGAGATCGGCCTTGCCCTTGGTCTCGACGGGAGGGACCGGAGTACCGGTGAGATGGCCGACGCGGCGATCGACGAGATCGGCCGGCTGTTTGGAGCGATCGGGATCACGCCTACGCTGGCCAAGCTCGGACTTCCCGCCGACAAGCTCGATTGGACGGCCGAACAGGCGCTCGGCATCGACCGTCTCATCAAGAACAATCCGCGTCCATTCGATCTGGCAGCCATGCGGGGCCTGATCCAGGCTGCCTATGATGGCGACCTCGCCACCTACGTCATGTGAGCAATCGAGGAGCAGGCCATGAACATATCTCATCAGGTGCTGGAGGACGAGCAGGACACTGCCGACTTCCATAGATTTTCCCACGGCTTGTATATCGGCGGCCAATGGAGGCAATCCGCCGACGGCAGGGAAATCCAGGTCGTGGACCCTTCCACCGAGGCGGTAATCGCCGCCGTTCCCGATGCGACAATCGAAGATGCCGCGGCCGCCGTGGAGGCTGCGGCCAAGGCCGCCGATGGCTGGCGCACGACGGCACCCCGCAAGCGTTCCGAAATCCTCAGACGTTGCTTCGAGCTGATGACGCAACGTTCCGAGACGCTGGCAACCCTGATCTCGCTGGAAAACGGCAAGGCACTCCGGGACGCGCGTGGCGAGATCGCCTATGCTGCGGAATTCTTTCGCTGGAATGCCGAGGAAGCCGTTCGCATCACCGGTGAATTCGGAATGGCGCCTTCCGGCACGAACCGGATCGTGGTCGACTACGAGCCCATCGGCATCTGCGTTCTTGTCACACCCTGGAACTTCCCTGCCGCCATGGCGACGCGCAAGATCGCGCCCGCCTTGGCTGCCGGATGCACGGTAATTTTGAAGCCAGCCAGCGAGACCCCGCTCACGGCCTACGCGCTTGCCGCGCTCTACCAGGAAGCAGGCGTTCCGCCAGGTGTGGTGAACGTTCTGACAACATCCAATCCCGGCCCTGTGACGGCCGCGCTGCTGGCCGATCCGCGGGTGAGGAAACTCTCCTTTACCGGCTCGACGGGTGTAGGGCGCGTTCTGCTGGCCGAGGCCGCAAAGCACGTGGTTTCGTGTTCGATGGAACTTGGCGGCAACGCGCCATTCCTTGTGTTCGATGACGCGGACCTTGACGCGGCGGTCGATGGGGCGATGGTGGCGAAGATGCGCAACGCCGGCGAAGCCTGCACGGCTGCAAACCGCATCTATGTCCAGTCTGGCGTTTACGATGCCTTTGGCGAATGCCTCGCCAGGCGGATGTCGGCACTCAAGATCGGCGCTGGTACGGACGCAGCCACTGAGTGCGGCCCGATGATCACCAGGAAGGCCGTCGACAAGATCGACCGTCTGGTCAACGATGCTGTCGCCCGTGGCGCGCGGGTGCTGTGCGGGGGCAAGGCAGGCTCGGGAACGGGATACTATTATCCGCCGACCGTGCTCTGCGACGTCCCGGCCGAGGCGGAGATGGCGCACAAGGAAATTTTTGGGCCGGTGGCGCCGATCTCGAAATTCGAAACGGAAGCCGAAATCATCGCGCGCGCCAACGACACCGAATACGGCCTTGCCGCCTACATCTACACGCGCGATCTTGCGCGTGGAATGCGGGTGGCATCCAAGATCGAAGCCGGGATGATCGCTCTCAACCGCGGTTTGATGTCCGATCCGGCAGCGCCCTTCGGCGGGGTGAAGCAGAGCGGCCTCGGCCGCGAGGGCGGCCAGCATCACGGCATTGCCGAGTTCATGGAGGCGAAATACCTCGCCATCAGCATCTGAGCGGAGGAAGAGTGCAAAGCGATCCGTTTCGCATCCGCGACCACGTCGCGGATTTTGACCAAATCGTGCAGGACATCGTTCACCGCAGCGAGGCCGTTCGCGCAACCATTCCAATGACTGCCGACGTTGCCTATGGGCCGGATCAGACCGAAACCATCGACCTGTTCTTTCCCTCGGGCAAAAGAAGCGGCCTGCCGGTGCACATGTTTATCCATGGCGGCTACTGGAGAATGTTCTCCAAGCGCGACTACTCATACGTGGCGACGACGATTACCCAGGCCGGTGCGATTGCCGCTATCGTCGACTATGCTCTGATGCCCAAGGTCAGAATGGCTACGATCGTCGACCAGGTGCGCCGCGCCAAGCAGTGGGTTCTGGCCCATATCGCCGACCACGGCGGAAACCCGGCAGAGCTGACTGTCAGCGGCCATTCGGCTGGAGCACATCTTTCTACGTTTTTGTTCAACAGCGAGAATACCCCATCGAATGTGCGGGCAGTCCTTCTGCTCGGCGGGCTCTACGATTTGAAACCGCTCCAGAACTCCTTTCTCGCCAACGAGATTGGAATCACCGATGAGGAAGTCGCCATGTTTACACCTCTTGCCTATCGGCATGATCCTCAAACCAGGGCGACGGTTCTGGTCGGAGCCAATGAGACGCCGCCTTTCCATCAGCAAGCAGATCGATTCGAAGAGAACCTGCTGCAGCAGGGTTCGCTGGCAACGTCGCTTGTTCTCACGAACCGCAACCACATGGACAGTGTCAGAGATCTCGGCGTGCCTGAGAGCCAGGCGGGTGATTGCCTGACGAAACTGATTGCCAACGACCGCCGCTAACCCTCCCAGCAGACATGCCGGCCATCACCACGGCGGCTTAACCGCAATGCCGTCTGCTGCACGCCTCAGCGAGGGAAAAGAACCTCACCCATTCCAAGCACCGCGTTGTCGCCGCCATATTTTTGCGGCGCATTGCCCAGAAGCGGCCGTTTCAAAATACCATCGGCGATCAGATGGCGATCGATGATGGCGGCGAAAACGCTCTCTGGCGCGCCGCATTCGACGAAGCTCGGCGACAGACTTCTCGGCGCGCGATCGAGAAGGATCGAACCGCGACGCATCAGATAGCCGGGCATCTCGCCGGTGCCGCCGGCCACCACCAGCGTGCCGGCGATCATGCGGCTGCCGGCATGGTCGCCTGAGCCTTTCAGCACCGCGATCAGGCCGCGCCGCATGCGGTCGGCGGAAAAAGCGCCGGCTTTGCCCCTGACGATCAGCACGCCGCCATTCATGCCGGCCAGTTCCCCGGCGAGCGGCGCCCCAAGGTGATCACCGGCGTTGCCTGTTATTTCAAGCCTGCCGCCGCGCATGCCGGAGCCGGCATGCGGACCGGCATTGCCTTCGACCGTGAGTTTGCCGCCGCGCATGGCACGCCCGGCCTGGGCGCCGGCATTACCGGCGACGCGAACCGAACCGCCCCGCATGCCTTCCGCCACGCGGTCGAGGCGCGCGCTTCCACCTTCGAACACGATGTCCAGCGGATCGTTGCCGGCGACGCGAAAGATATCGCCGACCTTCGATCCATGCTTCGACATGCCGATCTGGACTTTTTCGATATCGCGCTTTTCCATCCCGGCAAGCCGCTCCGGCGTCAGCGGTGACAGGTCAAGGCGCTCGGCCGGCTCGGCGACAAGGGTGAAGGTCAGCGCCTTCATGGCAGCATATCCTTCAGCGAATAGATGAACTTGCCGAGCTTGCCGCCGTAATTGCCGGCGCTTATGCGAACCGCGCCTCGCTTCGGCCCAAGCTCGATGACTGCCTTGATGCCGGCCTTCATCGCGGCGGCAACGGCATCGTTGGTCTCGCCGTCGATGACGATTTCCAGAACGGCGTTGATGTCGGGTCCGAGCTCACTCCTGACAACACCGCGCAGTGTCGGCGCGTAGGCTTCGTTGGCCGAGGCGATCATGCCCTTGTATTTACCACCGATCTTGGAACCCGAACGGGCGATGCCGCCCGGAAACGGCACGATCGCGCCGGACACCAGGCCTATCGCGGCAACCGCTGCCTCGGCAGCAATCAAGGCCTTGGCGCTGCTTTCAGCCATGACGAAGAAATTGCCGCCGCCGACGGCACCCTTCGTCAGCCCGGTCGTTGCTTCGCACAGGAATTCGCCGTCCATTACGGGAACGCGCCAAAAATGCCTGCCGCCGATTTTCTTGGAGATCTGCCAGCCGTCGCCGAAATAACGCAGCGCCGAACCGAGCTTCAAATCGGCGCTGCCCTCCAGTCCGGCGAAGCAGGCGGAACCCGGCGAGGTCAAAACACACTGGCCGACGCGATTGAGCAGCTGTTTCTGCAGCTCGTCTGTTCCCATCGCGAAAATCATCACGCGGCAGCCGGGCCGGCCATCCGGTGTGGCCGATGGCGGCAGTTCGACATCGATTGCCGCTTCGCAGCCGCACGCGATCACCGAGGTGGCAAAGCCGGTCATCGTGATCGCCGCCTGCCGCGCCCATTTCCGGTTCGGCGCGGTGATGATGATGGCGGTCGCGCGCATGCCGAAGGCCTCGGCAAAGGTATCGTCAACCGTTATGCCATTTACGCTCACATTCGGCATGCAACCTCGCCGAACGGCTGTTCGCGCGCTATCGCGGAATCCGGGAAATTGAACCAGTCCAGCGACAGGCCGTAGCGCTGCTGGTGATAGTCTTCCAGACGCCGCACCATCGCCTTATCCGGCGACGGATTGAGCCTGAGCGCCTTGCCCCAACGGTAATGGGTGATCTCCCCATCCTGCACGACGAGATCGCCATCCTTGAAGACATACGCCGCCTGCCCCAGCATTTTCGCGATATTCCCGTCCCTGCGGTAGACAGCGACATCGGCTATGGCGCCGGCGCCAAGATGGCCCCGGTCTGTTAGCCCGAGCAGCTTGGCTGGGGCCGCGCGCGTCATGATGGCAATTTCCTCGAACGTGTATTCGCGGTCGATTGCAGCCAGGGTGGAGAGCGCCATGGCGGAAGGTGAAAGCCCGGCAATCATTTCGGTGCGCGCTTCCCGGCTCATCAGCAGCTCGAACAGAGCCGGGTAGACGGTAAACGGCGCGCCGTTCGGATGGTCGGTGGTGAAGAAGACACGCCAGGGATCGTCGATCAGGAGAAAAAGCTCGAGCCCGATCGCCCACTGCATCGCGCCATAGAAATCCTTGCCATAGCTGTAGGGCACGATGCCGCCGCCATTGCCGTCGCCGTCATGAATGACGGATTTCTTCGGGCTCGCACTGCCACGCGCCGAAAACTGCCGCATCACGTCGGAGGAGACGGTGACCGTTTGGCCGAACATCACCTGGCCGATGTCGATGGTGACTTCCGGCGTCGCATTGACCAGTTCGGCAAGACGCGCCGCGGCCGAGGAAAACCTGCGCTTGCCTTCCGTGCCGTAGCCATAGAACTGGAGATGGGCGAGGTGCAGCGGCAATCCTTCCGCCGCCGCCATCGTCGCGGCCGCCGTATCCGCCGATCCAGGGCTGCCCAGATTGTTGCAATGGACATGCAGAGGGTGCGGGACGCCAAGACTGTCGACGGCTGCCTGCAGCGTCTTGACGATCTTGCGCGAACTGACGCCGTAGGAAGGCACCACATCGTCCAGCGAGAAGGTGCGGACGTTTTCCTTGAAGGCGGCCGCCGCACCGGCGTTGATCACCTTGACCCCAAGCGCCCGCGTCGAGGCGACCGTCCAGGCGACATAGTCCTCGATCATCGTTGAGGGGGCATCGTCGCGGATCATCGACAGCAGGAAATCGTCGTTGCCGAGAATGGCGAGCGTCGCCTTGTCGATGATCGGGATGTCGGCCAGTTCGAGATGGGTGTGAAGTGCGGCTCCCGGCGACATCGCCGGCTCGACGACCGTGGTGAAGCCCATCTTGGCGTAAAGACAGCCGGTCTGGAAGGTCGACCAGCCGGCGTTGGAGAGCGGCGTCGTCGCCGGCCGCGCCTGATGCGCGGCATGCTGTTCCGGCAAGAGCAGCCGTGCCGTGTTCACGTTGCCGCCGCCGATGTGGGAATGGATGTCGATGGCGCCCGCCATGACGATGCAGCCGGCAGCGTCGATGGTCCGGTCGGGAGCGCTCCCCGCCGGGGCCGCAACGATCTTGTCGTCCCTGATCCAGAGGTCGCCCTTGCCGAGACGGCCGTTGACCGGATCGATAATGTCGCCGTCCGCGATTTTCGTCAGCATGGCAACGCGGCCTCGGAGGAGACATGACTGGCGACCAGGCGGATGACAGTCGCAGCGGAGGGCAGTTCGGACGCCGCTTGCGCATCGATCGATCTCAGCGAACCGGTGCGGCTGGAATAGACCACCGCCTCGTGATCGACGCCCGCCTCGCCGATGGCGATGGTTACAGCAGCACCCGCTATCGGCTCCTGCGTTTTCGCCAGCACAATCAGCGCCATGCGGTTCTTTTTCTTCTGCGGCTGGACAATTGAGGAAGAGATCCTCAGGTGCAGGTCGGCTTCGCCGGCAGCGATCATACGCGCGACATCGTAACGCCAGGGATCGAATTCCGGGAAGCCGCGCGCAAAGCCGGTGCGCAGCGGAAAACCCGTCATCCAGGTCGAGGCGAGCGCGCTTCCCCACCCGTTTTCGCTCGCGGGCAGATGCAGGCCAGACGCGCGCGATTTGCGGTTGAGGTCGGCGATCAGTCCTTGCAGCATCTCCAGCGCCAGCCCTTCGGTCGCGTCGCCTGAAAACAGGAAGACGGGAAAATGCGCAGCCTCCAGGGCTTTGGCGAAATCGTCGAAATTCGACACTGGTTGCGATGTCTGACGCCCCCGGCTCTGCGCCCTAAGCACCGCCAGCGTAGCGCCGAGGCTTGCCTCGCCGCAGGAGAGTAGCGTCGCCGTCCGCCCGTTGCTCAATCGCGGCGCGGACGTTTCGTTCGACCCGACCAGAAAGAATTCGCGTTGATTCTTGGCCGAAAGATCGGGAACCGTCTCAGCAAGCTCGCCGACAAATTCATGATGGATTTGCGGGAGTTCGCCCACAATCACCACGACATCGGCGCGCCGGCGCGTCTCGCCGGGCGCAACGGTCATCGCGCCTTTGTCGGTAAAAAGCGCGGTCTCCCGGGAAACTGCCGCGCCATCGGCATGATCATATGCCGCGCCAACTAGCTCAGCCAGCGCGATCGCCGCCCTGGTGCCGTGTATGTCCGTATCCAAGCTGAAAACCGGGCACCGGCTTGACCCCAACAGCGCGGCGGCATGTGCAGCCGCGCGCTCGACCAGCGTTTCCCGGTTGCCGATCCAAGCAACCGCCATTCACTACGCTACTTTCTGGTGCCGGCCCGATCCTAGACGAAACTGGATTGGCCGTGAACCCCGCCTGTCAGCAGATTAGCGAATGTTTTCTTACGCCATCAACAAATTCCGACCGCGCTTAATCATATTTGATGTAGGCGAAGCGCTGATCGGTCGGTGGAGTGCCTTCCAGCGCGCCGCCTTCCTTTGCCGGCTGCCACTGGACGACATCTTCGATCTTTTTGGCCAACTCGAAGTCTTTGTCGGTCATGCCCTTCGCTGCGTGGTTCGTCAGGCGCACCTCGACCCAGGCATAGGAGGCGGTGATGTCGGGATGGTGCCACGCCGCCTCGGCGAGATGGCCGACCGTGTTGATGACCATCAGCGTCGATTTCCAGCTGTGGGTCTTGTATTTGCGCCGGATCCAGCCGTTCTCGTAGCGCCATTTCGGCAGCTCCTTCTCGAGCCGATCGGCAATCTCGGCTTCCGAATAGACCTTTTCCTTAGCTGTCTCGCTCATCTCGACCTCCGCGAATTGCCCGGTCCGTTTTCGCGCCGGGCCAAAAGAAGATAAAACGAATGCACTCTCTCCGGCTTGCCCCTTCGACGAAAACAGCTATCATGGCGACGGGCACCTAAACTTCCATGATGCGTCTATGATGCACCCATCGGGGGGTAGATGTCGAATTCTGTTACCATACGAGTGCCCGCCCGCCTGCATCTTGGCTTCCTCGATCTCAATGGCGACACCGGACGTCGCTTTGGCAGCGTCGGGCTACCGTTGAGCGAACCCGAAACCGTCGTCACCCTGTCGCGGTCCAGCGAGACCATCGTCGAAGGCACCGAAAGCCGTCGCGCCGGCGAGCATTTGTCGACGCTCTGCAGCCATCTCGGCATTCGCGGCCAGCACGGTCTGGTGGTCGAACAGTCGATCCCGAGCCATGCCGGCCTGGGGTCCGGCACGCAGATCGCCCTTGCCGTCGCCTCGGCGCTGCGCACGCTCCACAACCTGCCTCTCGATATCGGCGGCGACGCGACCCTGCTCGAGCGGGGCGGTCGATCAGGCATCGGCATCGCCAGTTTCGAACGCGGTGGTGTCATTGTCGACGCCGGCAAGGACGACAGCGGCAGGCCGCCGCCGGTCGTGGCGCGCCTGCCGTTTCCGGAAGAGTGGCGCGTCATCATGATCCTCGACCACGGCGGGCATGGACTGCATGGCGATGCCGAGATCGCGGCGTTTCGTTCGCTGCCACCCTTCCCGGCGTCCGGCAGCGGCGAGATCTGCCGGCGGGTGCTGATGGGGATTATGCCGGCTTTGATCGAGCACGACCTTCCAGCCTTCGGCGCCGCCGTCGCCGCGATCCAAATGCTGATCGGCACCCATTTTGCCCCGGCGCAAGGCGGCGTGTTCACCTCCAAGCGGGTCGAGAGGGTGGCCCACGGTCTCAATGAAGCAGGCGCCGTCGGCATCGGCCAGAGTTCGTGGGGACCAACGGGGTTTGCCTTCGCCCCATCGCAAGACGCCGCAGTCAGCTACGTCAGCGCGGTTCAGCAGACCGTTGAAGACGGCATCGAGATCAGGATCGTCAAGGGCAGGAATTCCGGCGCGAAGATCAGTTCGACCAAACTTGATCTCGTCGGCAGCTGACGGCTCCGCAGCACGATAAGGTTCAAGAGGAAAGGCGAGAAATGGCCCGCAAACACATCCTGCACATGCTGACGCCGTTGAAGCATATGAGCCCTTTCGACGTGAACATGGGGCTCGATGCAGGTTTCGACGCCGTCGTCCCCTATGTCGATGTACGCCTTGGCGAGGTGACAGGCCTCGTGCAGGACGCGATCTTTTCGCGCCCGCCCGATGCGGGCGTCGATACCGGCATCTTCATCGCCGGCAAGGACGCCTCGCTGGCGCTAGACATGTTCGACGCAGCGCGAAGAGCGATGGTGCCGCCTTTCCAGGTTTCGGTATTCGCCGATCCGGCCGGCTCATTCACCACGGCCGCGGCGATGGTGGCCAAGGTCGAAAAAGCGCTGGAGAAAAAATTCGAGCGCGGACTGAAAGACACGAGGATCGCTGTTTTCGGCGCCACCGGCGTCGTCGGCTTCTGCACAGCCGTCATCGCCGCCAGGGAAGGCGCCAGGGTCACGCTTGTCGGTCATGACGGCATCGAAAGGGTCGAGCAGATCGCGGCCGAGATCAAAAGCCGATTCAACATCGCCGTAGATGCGGCTGACGGATCGAGCGACGCCCGCAAAACGAAGCTGGTCGAGGCGAGCGAGGTGATCCTGGCGTGTGCCAAGGCTGGCGTCCAGGTGGTTTCGAAAGCCCAGTTGAAAGGCAATGGTCTGCTTATTGCCGCCGACGTCAATGCGGTTCCGCCGGCCGGCATCGAAGGCGTGGCCGTCAATGCCAATGGCGATCCACTCGAAGCGGCAAAAGCTGTCGGCATTGGTCCGCTTGCCATCGGCAACGTGAAATACAAGGTCGAATTCGGCCTCTTCAAAAGAATGATCGAATCCGAAAAAACCGTCACGCTGGATTTCCAGGAAGCATTTTCCCTTGCACGCGAAACCGCCAAATAACGCCGGATCTCTCCTGATCGCGGCGATTTCAGGCAGGGCGCTGGCTGCCGCTGCGCGCCGCGCCGGCTATCGTCCTCTGGTCGCCGATTTCTTTTGCGACACCGACACGGTCGCGCTCGCCGAACGCGCGACGATGCTGCCGGGCGACCTACAGGGCGGCATCGACGGCGAGCGCATCATTGAGACGCTTCGGCAACTGTCTGGAGACGACCAGCCGGTCGCCATTGTCCTGGGCTCGGGCTTCGAGCGGATGACGGAGACCGTAGACGAGGTCGCGCGCCATTTCCCGCTCGTCGGCAATAGCGGCGCCGCGATCCGCAGGATCAAGGACCCGCAATTGCTGGCCGCCGATTGCGCCGAGCTCGGCATCCCGCATCCGGAATTCCGATGGGACCGGCCGGCCAATCCGGAGAACTGGGTGGTCAAGACTGCAGGCGGCGCCGGTGGCGCGCATATCAGACGGGCCGCCGGAGAAACCCCGGCCACCGGCCGCTATTTCCAGCGTTTCGTTCCCGGCCGCAGCATCTCGGCCCTGTTCGTCGGCGACGGCCAAACTGCTGATATCGTCGGTTTCAGCCAACAATGGGCGTCGCCCGCCCCCTCAGCGCCCTACCGCTATGGCGGCGCTGTGCGGTTGAGACGCTTCGATCGCAGGCAGGCGGCGATGATCCGCGGCTGGCTTTCAGCTCTGGCGCGCCGCGCCGGCCTGATTGGATTGTGCAGCGCCGATCTCATTCGCGGACCGGATGGCTACAAGCTCATCGAGATCAATCCGAGGCCAGGCGCCACGCTCGACATTTTCGACGATGCCGACGCGCCTCTGATCGAAGCGCATCTGCGCGCCGCGACAGGCAGGGCTTACCGCCTGCCGCGCTTCGTCGATTCGATGGCATCGATGGTGACCTACGCCGCGACGCCGATCGCCCGGTTTCCATCGGTTGCCTGGCCTGAATGGACTGCCGACCATCAGTCGCCCGGCACTGGTCTGATCGCTGGCGATCCTGTCTGCACCATTTTCGCGCGCGGTCCGAGCGCCGATTTGACCAGGCGGCTCATCAAGGAACAAGCCAGCCGATTGCAACACCAGTGGGAAGGAGACCGGACATGAAAGATGGTTCGGCATTCCTGAATGACAATGCACAGCGCATCATCGACGGCATGATCGGCAACGCCGAACGCCTGCGGATCGCCGTTTCCAGGGGGCCATTGGGCGAGTGCCTGATCGATGCCGGCGCCAAGGCCGCCGGCGGCGTCGAGGCCGGGCTGCGCATGGCGGAGGCCGCGATGGGCGGTCTCGGCAGCATTTCGGTCGGCATGGACCGCGCATCGCAGAAATGGCCATTCACCGTCGAAGTGCGGTCTTCGCAGCCGGTGCTTGCCTGCCTGGGCAGCCAGTATGCGGGCTGGAACCTGTCGAGCCAGGATTATTTCGCCATGGGATCCGGCCCGGCGCGGGCGCTCGCCCGCGTCGAACCGCTGTTCGAAGCCCTTTCCTATCGCGACACCGCCTCATCCGCCGTGCTTATCCTGGAGACGGCCGAACCGCCGCCCCGAGCGATTGTTGAGAAGGTCGGCAAGGCCACCGGGCTGGCAACCGAAAAGCTCACCTTCCTCTACGCGCCGACACAGAGCCTTGCGGGCGGCGTGCAGATCGTTGCGCGCGCGCTCGAGGTTGCCTTGCACAAGACCAACGATCTCAAATTTCCGCTGGAGAACGTCGTCGACGGCATCGGCACGGCGCCTGTCCCCGCCCCCCATCCGGATTTCCTGACCGCCATGGGCAGAACCAACGACGCCATCATCTATGGCGGCAGCGTTCAGCTCTTCGTAAAAGGCTCGGCGAAAGACGCCAGGGAGCTCGCCGAGCAACTGCCGAGCCGCGCCTCGCGGGACCACGGCCACCCCTTCGCCGAGGTGTTCAAGCGATTCAAGGGTGATTTCTATGCCATCGATCCGCTGCTGTTCAGCCCGGCCGAAGTGATCGTCTCGGCGATCGAGACCGGCGATACGTTTCGCGCCGGCGAGCGTGATCTGCAGATGCTCGAACGGAGCCTCGGTTAGACCATGGCGCTGCAATGGATTCATCTATCCGCCTGCCGGGCCGCCCGCTCGCGCCTTCGGTATACCGGTATCCGAGGCGTGACATGATCCCCCGCATCCTGATCGTCAGCGACAATTCGGACGCTCGCGCCAAAGGCCTGGCGGCAAGGCTGGACCGGCGCGGCGCGGTGGTCGCAACCGTGCCGCTGGCGGCGATCGCGTTCGACACCGGCAGCCCGAGCGGACTGTCGATCCCCGGCTTCGACGGCGCGCTGCCCGACGCCGTGCTGGTCCGTTCGATCGCCGCCGGGTCGTTCGAAGCGGTCACCCGCCGCCTCGGCGTGCTGCACGCATTCGGCAAGCTTTCCATTCCGGTGTGGAATTCCGCACAGGCGATAGAACGCTGCGTCGACAAGTCGATGACGACCTTCCTCCTGAAGGATGCCGGCCTGCCGACGCCGCCGACATTCGCGGTCGAGGGACGTGCCATGGCCGAAGCGATCGCCGGACGCGAACTGCCGTTTACGCCGCTTGTGCTGAAGCCGCTGTTCGGCGCACAGGGTCGCGGCATCAGGCTGATCGAAACATTGTCCGATCTCCCCGCGGAGGACGAGGTGAACGGCGTCTACTATCTCCAGCACTACGTGCCGCGTCCCGGCCCTCCTTTCCGCGATTTTCGCGTTTTCGTCTGCGCCGGCGAAGTCCTGGCGATGATGAGCCGCCGCGGCGACGACTGGATCACCAACGTCAATCGCGGGGCAGTGCCCGAGCAGGTTTCAGGGCACGGGGAAACCGAATTAGCGGCGCTGGCAAAAGCCGCCGCCACCGTTATCGGCGCGAATTTCGCCGGCGTCGATATCGTGCCGGCGGCCGACGGCAGGCTGTTCGTGCTGGAGGTCAACAGCATGCCAGCCTGGTCCGGGCTTCAATCGGTCGTCGCGGTGAACATCGCCGATGCGATTGCCGACGCCCTGCTGAAATCGATGACCGATCGCACCGAGGCGGCGGCAGCGCGACCCTATCGCCTCACCGCGCCGGCGAACTCGTGACGAGCCGCTAGCATGGCGCTTTCGCGAGAACGCCTCCGGGCTGCCTACAAGGATTCCTGCCGGATGGAAATCGAGGCGTTGAAACCGGGCAATGTCCATCTGTTCGCCGACGGGCACGGCATGTCCGCCGCCCAGTTCATGACGAGCGCAGAGGTCTCGTCCGCGCCGCTGACCGATCCTCGCCTGCCGGTCGGACAGCGCATGCTGGAAGCGGTCCGCGCGACACGTCTGGCGGTCGCGACCAACACCAATCTCGGTATCATCCTTCTGGCAGGCCCTCTGCTATGCGCCGCCCAAATGACCGGCGGCGCACTACATGACAATCTCGACGCGGTGCTGCGCGCGATGAGCATGGACGATACCAGGGCGGTGTTCGAGGCGATCGTCGCGGCCGCGCCGGGCGGCCTTGGCGAGGCTGCGAACGATGTGCGGCAGGAGCCGAAGGTTCATCTACTCGAAGCCATGCGGGAGGCGGCCGACCGTGACATGATCGCCCGCCAGTATGTTACCGGTTTCGGCGACGTGTTCGGCGTCGGGCTTGCGGCTCTGGAAGCGGCGTTGGCACGCGGGGAAGACGGCATGTGGCCGACGGTGTTCGCCTATATGGCGTTTCTCGCGGGCTTCCCCGACAGTCACGTGGTGCGCAACCATGGCGCTGAAACCGCAAATCAGGCGCGGCAGGAAGCCCTTGCCGTCCAAGCGGCGCTCCATGCCAACGACGACGACGCGTCACGCATTCGTCTGCTGATGGGGCTCGACCGCCGGCTGAAGGCGGACAATGTCAACCCCGGCACCTCGGCCGACCTGACCGTGGCTACTCTTTTAGTCCACACCCTCGGCGTTCAGCTTGCATAATCGCAACGTTGGTGGTTGACTTTCAGGAGCGGAAGCTGGGCTTCCGCGGCTATCCAGCCAACCGGTCCGGATGTCCGGGCGCTGCCAACAAGGATAGCTGTCCATCGAGCGCTCGCTCGGTTTGCGGCGTCTTTGGACACCATAACTGTGTCTTGGAGGAAAATTGGCATGGCAAAGATCTCGAAAGTAATGGTCGGTGAATCGCTGGTAGGAGACGGCAACGAAGTGGCGCATGTCGACCTGCTCATCGGCCCGCGGGGGAGCGCGGTCGAAACGGCATTTTGCAACGCGCTTACCAACAATAAGGACGGTTTTACCTCCCTTTTGGCGGTGATCGCGCCCAATCTTCAGTGCAAGCCCAACACCGTGATGTTCAACAAGGTCACGATCAAGGGCGCTAAACAGGCCGTGCAGATGTTCGGCCCGGCCCAGCATGCGGTTGCAAAGGCCGTGCAGGACGCCGTCGCGGAGGACATCATTCCCGCCAGTGAAGCGGACGATCTGTTCATCTGCGTCGGCGTTTTCATCCATTGGGACGCGGCGGACGACGCCAAGATCCAGAAGTACAATTACGAAGCGACAAAGGAAGCCATCCAACGCGCGGTCTCGGGAACGCCGACGGCCGCCGAAGCCACGGCCCAGCGGGACCAGGTGAAGCATCCGTTCGCGGCTTAGACAAGAGACAGCCCCGCACAGGTAAAACCCTCCGCGGAGCCGGATGGTCTGTTGCGCCGCCTGAAAAAGTTTCTGGGCCTTTAGAGCATCGGACCCAAAACTGCCCTCGGGCCTGATCCGAGGGTTGAGAACCGGTTTTTTGGGAATCCGATGCTCCAGCAAAGAGATAGAGCGGCGAGACGATCGACTTGAGAGTCCGCCGCTCTACAAGGCCCCGTTTCCGAGGCCGAAGTTCGAGGCTACACGAATGTCAGGTGCCAAGCATCGCGAGGTGCCCCGGCGTGAGCGTGCCGTCATGCAGTGAGGTCGCAACCAGCGCCGCGGCGATACCGAGTGACGAAAGGGCGCGAATGTCAGCCTCGTTGCGCACCCCGCCGGCCGCGATCACAGAACGGCTTCCAGCATTCGTCTTGATTGCCTTGAGCCGCGTGAAATCGGGACCGGAGGCGGAACCGACCTTGGCCAATGTCATGACGATCACCTTTTGCGGCCAAAGCTCCGGCTCGTCGAGAAAAGATGCCGGACCGCGAAACCCATCGTCGAAGAAATCCAGCGACAGGATAAGGTCCGGATGATCGCAAAAACGCCGGAACAGCGCGTCGTCCTGCTGCGATTCGGATCCCAGGACTGGGCAAAGCCAGGGTTCGGCAAGTGCTGCCGAAAGTGTTTTCTCGTCGTCGAAGCCGGCATCGACCCAAAGCTCCGGCGGCTCTGCCATCGCCTTCAGCCGGGCAAGCGCGCCGCTGTTTGGCGTTCCGCCTTCGATGGCATCCAGATCGGCGATATAGAAGGTCGGAAAAGGGTGAAGGCCGCGCAGGCCTTCGGCGACCGCGATGACATCGGAACTTTGGCTGAGCGGCGTGATGATCGGCCTGTAGCGATCGCGTTTTCCTTGCAGGGCGCGCACCACTTCGCCGCCTTTCAGGTCGAGAACCGGAATGATACGCAACGCTTTTCTCGCTGACCAACTGTCCCTGTCCGAATGTCTCCTATGATGAAAGCTTGAAGTGTGGAAAAAAGAAAGAGCATCGTTGCCGGCTTTGATATTGGCGGCGCGCATCTGAAGGTGACGCGTGCGGAAGACGGCCGCATCGTCGAGGCAGTAACAATCGCCACGCCGCTTTGGCAAGGGCTCGATACCCTGACCTTGGCATTCGAGGAAACGGCCCCGATTTATGCCGGCGCCGATCTCAACGCATTCACCATGACTGGCGAACTGGCGGACATCTTTCCGTCCCGCGATGCCGGCGTCGCGGCTCTGCTGGATGAGATTTCAACCCGTTTCCCAGGCGAAAAGTTGATCTATGCCGGGCCGTCCGGCTTCGTCGGGGTCGAGCAAGCAACGCGGCTGAGCGCCGATGTCGCCTCCGCCAACTGGCACGCGACAGCGTCGTTGGTGGCGAAACTCGCCGGCGATGCCCTGTTCGTCGATATGGGCTCCACCACCACCGACATTATCGCCGTCAGGAATGGCGCCGTCGCCAATGACGGCTACACCGATGCCGGACGGCTTCTGAGCGGCGAACTGGTCTATACCGGCTTCACTAGGACGTTCCTGTTCGGTGTCGCCTCGTCGGCCCCCGTCCGCGGCAGGCTGACACCACTGATGAACGAGTATTTCGCCTCGATCGCCGACGCGCACCGGATCCTGGGGGTCCTCGATGAGAAGGACGACAGGCACGCTTCCGCCGACGGCAAGGAAAAGACGATCGACGGTTCGGTAGCGCGGCTGGCGCGCATGATCGGGCGCGACGCTGCCGACCTGACGTTGCCGGAATGGCGTGAAGTCGCGCGCTGGTTCAGCGAGCAGCAGTTGCGCAAGATCCACGACGCAGCGTCCCTGATTGCCGGCCTCCTTGCCCAGGATGCGCCGATCGTCGGCGCCGGAACCGGCCGTTGGCAGATCAGACGACTGGCCGAACGCATGGAACGCCGCTTCGTCGATTTCGCTGAAATCATTCCCGCGGATGAGGCCGTTCGCGGCGAAGCGAGCAGCGTGGCACCTGCGTCAGCGGTGGCGCTGATGGCGGGATCTCAATTGTAGGCACTATACTGGTTCAGCCGCGTACCTCATCACCGCTGGACTCCTTGACAGACAGGTGATCGCCGACACGCTGCATCAGCCAGTCCCAGGCTTCCTTTTCGCCCTCGCCGGCGGTCTTTTCGATGGCAATCGAAAGGTAGGCGATTTCCGCCTCGATCTTGTCGCGCGGCAGCATGCTGAGCCGGCTGACCAGGATGGCCAGCTCCAGCACCGCCGCCTTGGCGCGGTTGAAGCCGGTGAACGGCGCATGCGTTTCCTCCTGCACCACGCGGCAGAAATGGCGAGGTCGCATAGCATCGTCATCGACACTTTCGACTTCGAGAACCGAATGCGCGAGTGCTGCTTCGAGCCGCGGCACCGGAAACCCGTCGACCGCAACGGTTGGCCAATGCTTGCGCGCGGTCAGGCAGCCGGCAAAGATACGCACGTCGTCGGTGTAATTGGCGATGGCGAACGGCACTTCAGCGAGATTGTCGAGCGTGATCGACGGCCGGAACGGCGCGATGATCCAGCCGTCCTTCTCGGCGATGATGCCGATCGGCGCGATGTGGACGTCGCCGCTCTTGCTGACAGTGGTGATAATCGATTCGCGAATGTAGGGCATGGTTTAGCGCTCTTTCTTCGCGCGAAGCGTGTGGCCCGCTTCCGCAAGACGGCTGCGGTCGGTTTCGGGAGCCGGCGCGGCAACGCCCCATGCGAGCGGCTCGTCCTGCACATAGCGCTTGCCGAGGCGCCACGCGATCTCGGCCTTCATCAGTTCCGCGCCGAGATAGAACGCGTGCGCGCCATCTGCCTCAACGCCAAGCCCGGCAAAGAGTTCGAACGCATCCCTGGAAACTGCATGCCCCTTGCCGTTGAAAACATGAATGCCGTCCTCGGCGGTCATGATGCGGAAGTTGTTGTCGCGCACCTCCGCTGCGAGTGCTGCGATATCCTCGGTCGAGGCCGTAAACGGCTTGCGGTCGTGAACCTGCAGCAGCCCTGGATGGTAACTCCGCGGCAGCGCTCCGTCGTTCTTCGCCGCAAACAGGATGCGGCGGGCAACATCGTGCTCCTCGATCGTTCGCAGCGTGTGCGGGCTGACATGCACGGCAAGCACGTTTCGGATCTGAAGTTCCGAGCAGAGCCCGGCCAGAACCGCGGTAACGCCGGAACTGTCGGCGTCGGTCAATTCGGTGAGATTGCCGGTGCCCATCAGCAGTTCGATGTCGGGCCAGCGCCGCCGCGCCTCGATGAAGCGCGCAAGTGAGGCCGCAAAGCCGAAATGGATCGGGTCGAGCACGGGATCGGCGATGAAGGCGATGCCGGCCTTTTGCGCCGCTTCGATGGCCCGGCCGAGCGAATCCAAATCGCCGGGGGTGGACGGGATCAGCACTGGTGCGGCCTTGCAATCGAAGGCCAACGGCAGCGTGTTCTCATCGAGACTGAGAAGATAGTCCGCACCGGCGCGTGCGCCGATCGACAGTTCGTCCGTGCTGGCCGAATCGACACTGACCAGAAATCCCTGTGCCTTCAGCCCGATCACGGCCTCTTCCAGCAATGGAAACGGCGTTTCCGGCAGGCAGCCGAGATCGATGACGTTGGCACCGGCCGCAGCCAGCGTCCGTGCCCTCGCCACCAGCGCCTCGACCGACAGCATCGGCGCGTCGACGATTTCGGCGAAGATGCGCATGTCGTGGCAAGAAAGGTCAGGCGGCTCGCCCGCCCGGCCGAGAAAGGCCGGCAGATCGGCGATCTCGTCGGGACCGCGTACAAAGGGCACGCCGAAATGGTTCGACAGATGCTCGAGGTCGCCGCGATAGCGGCCGGGCAGGATGACGCGGTCGCCGCCGCCTGTCAGGCTGAGCCGCCGCTTGATGATGTCTTCGCTCATCAGCGCGGCGACCTTGACGCCGATGTCGATGATCTCCCACGCAAATTCGGTTTCGCCCAGTCCGGCCAGCAGCCTTTCCAGCCGGACCTTGGCCAGATGGCCGGTAAGAAAGACCAGCCGCTCAGCCATGGCTTGCGAGTTCGGCGTGGCGCCGTCTGACCGAAGCTTCGAGATCGGCAAGCGACTCGACCACCTGGGTCCGCTCGAAGCTCTTCAGCAGGTTGGTATTCTCCAGGTCGATCCTGCGCGGATAGACCTTGACAAGCCCATGCGGCGCCATGGTTTCGAGTTCCGGCGCGGTGTCGCATGCAAAGACGATGGCCGGCACCCGGCATTTTCCGGCCTGGGCAAAGACGTTGGTGGCGAGCGTGTCGGAAATGCCGTGCACGCACTTGGCAACCGTGTTGGAACTGGCCGGCGCCACCACCACCGTGTGATAGACACCGTGATAGAATTCGCCGACCGGGATCGCGCTCGCCGTCTTGTCGTGCAGCACGCGCGTCGTCTCCGGGAATTCGAGCTTGAGCTTGTACATGTGCAGGACTTCGTTGGCGGCTTTCGACACAAAGACATCGCAATGCTCTATCTGGTGAATGAGTGCGAAGCTCTCCGTAAAAAAATGACCGGAACCGGTCAAAACCCATGCCCAGCGCGGCGTATGCAGCGTCGCCATCGCCTACCCTGCTTTTCTTGCCGACCGGATCGGAGCCGCGATCCGGATCCCGGGCAGATTGCCCGACGCGAGTAGCGCCCCGGCTTCGGCTGCATCTTTCGGACCGGCGAGATGGAAATCGACACCGTCGGGCAGCATAGCGGCGAAACCGGCATCGACGATGCCTCTGACTGCCAGGCCGTCGATCGTGTCGCTGCCGAAGAAGGCGCCGGTCTGCTTGATCAGCAGCAGCGCATTCGCGCCGAGCTTGCCGGCAAGCCAGGCGGCAAGGGAATCGGAGGTAATGTCCCAGGACGCCGGAATGTCCGGCGCCGACAGGGCCAATGACGACGGCAGCCACACCGGTACCCTCCCTTCATCCAACGCTCGCACCATTTCTTCCAGCGACCGTGCCGGCGCCAGCCTTTCGTCACGGTCGAGTATGACCTGGCCGAACTGCTCCATGGCGAGGATCGCCATGGCGTGGGCAGCGGTATCGGAAAAATCCATGCGGAACTGCGTCTCACGCACCTGGTCGGCGAAGAGGCCGCCGCCGGGCACGATGACGACAGGCAGCTTGGAACCCGCCAGCGCCGCGATCCAGCTTTCCATTTCCGCCGCATGGACCGTGCTGCCGCCAAGCTTGACGACGGACGGCTTGACGGCGGCTCGCCTGATGGCCTCAGGCCTTTCTTGTCGCGCCTGGGAAGCAGCGATTTGACCTTTTCGGCCGGCAGGGCCGGAGGCGACGCCGCGGCCTGCCGCTTGGCGCTTGCGTTCGATCTCGACGCCGACGCCGCCTGGGCCGAGTTCGAGTTTTTCCACCCTTACCGTGACGCGCACGACACGCGGGTTCTCCAGAATGTAGGTCGCCACCTGCTCGGCCAAGGCCTCGCTAAGCTCGACGTGGCCCCGCGCGACGATGGTGCGAATGCCGTCCATGATAATGTCGTAGGAGAACACATGGCGCATGTCTTCGGGATGGTCGGTGACTTGCAGCACGTCGGCGGTCACGTCGAAACGCACCTTCTGTGTATGGCCATGCTCGAAGCTGTAAGCGCCGATCTGAACCGGTAGGACAAAATCCCGCACGAAGATCTTGTCGGTGCCCAGCGTCGGGTCGGTGCCCGGCGAATAGCCCCTCGCCGCCAGCAGGCGGTAGTCGACGCTCGACGGGCCGCCGGCCCGGGATTCTTCCGGGACCAACTCGCGGATCTGCGCAACGGCCTCGGCACTGATCGAACCCACGCGGCCGGAGTGGCCGCACAGTGCCCCGCGAAAGCCGAGAAAATCGGGAGCGAAGGGCAGCAGGCGCGGAATATCAGGGGTTTCCAGCGATCCGCTCAGGCCAACAATCAGACCGAGCGATTTGGCTCGATCGATGAAACCCGGGATACGCTCGGGCGGCAGATGGTCGAGCAGCCGCCCGTTTGCCTTGATCGCAGTGTCGACCATGGCGCCATGGAAGCGATGTTTGGCCAGCATCGGCAGAAGCTCGAAATCCGGCGCCAGGTCGGCGAAAAGCACGGCGATCAGTTTCGTTCGCGCGGCGAGCGGCTCGAGCGCCGCCGCGCAGGCGGAGACATTTTCCGACGGGAAAAAGCCTATCTTGACATAATCGACGCCGGTCGCGACGATCTCTTCGGCCTTGCCGCGGATCGTCTCCGGTTCCATCGGCAGGTCGCCGCAGACCGCGCTGACCGGCGCCCGGCCGGCGATGAATGAAATCGCCCGGCGGATGGTTTGCGTGCATACCGCGCCAAGCGCCCCCGCCTTCGGATCCTTCAGGTCGACGATGTCGACGCCACCCGAAAGCGCGATCTCCGCCTCGTCGACGCCGGTGACACTGGCCAGCATTCTGGTCATTGGAAGACTTTCTCCGGCATGAGGGACAGGACGCTCTCGGGTCCGGATACCGAAATCCGCTCAGTTGCGGTTCCGGCGAGCAGGCATGCCACTAAAGCAGACGCGACAAGTCCACTTTCAGGGTTTGATAAAATTTGCGGGTCAGCTAAGCTCATCACGGGCACCTTGACTTCGCGCCGGTCCGACAACAATCGGACTTTAGCGCAAGAACGGGTAATTTCATCGATGACGAGCGCGGTGCCGGGCACTCTCGCGGCCTTTTTGTGCTTTTTTTCCCTGACCGTCAACGTTCCGGGCGCGCTGGCCCAGGAAGCGACAGGCAAGCAACCGGCCGCAACGGCCAAGCCGGAAAAAAAGCTGACCGAAATCAAGATAGGCTATTTACGCGCCTATGCGCCGCAGCTCGCTTTGTCGGTGCTCGACGTCCCGCCCCGCGATGAAGGCGTTGCCGGCGGCAATGTCGCGATTGCCGACAACAACACGACCGGCAGCTTCCTCGGCCAGAAATTCAGCCTCGACGTGATCGAGGTAAATCCGGACGCGGATGTCGTTGCGGCCTTCCAGGAAATGATCGCCAAAGGCGACCGCTACGTGATCGCAGACCTCTCGGTCAAACAATTGCTGGCGATCGCCGATCTTGCCCGCGACAACGGCGTTCTGATCTTCAATGCCGGCGCCACCGACGACAGTCTTCGCGAGGAGGAATGCCGCGCCAACATCTTCCACACCATCCCGACGCGCAGCATGCTGGCCGACGGGCTGGCGCAATATCTGATCTGGAAGCAATGGCGGCGCTGGGTGCTGATCTACGGCTCGCACGAGCGCGACCAGCTTTTTGCCGAGGCCCTGCGCCGGGCGGCGACGCGCTTCGGCGGCGAGATCGTCGGCGAAAAGCTGTTCGAGGATACCGGAACGGCAAGGCGGACCGATTCCGGCGTCGTCCAGATCCAGCGGCAGATGCCTGTCTTCACCCAGGATCTGCCGGAGCACGATGTGTTGCTGGTCGCCGACGAAAGCGAGGTGTTCGGCACCTACGTTCCGTTCCGCACCTGGACTCCGCGGCCGGTCGCCGGCACCGCCGGCCTCACCCCGTCGGCCTGGCATCCGGCCAGCGAGCAATGGGGCGGCACCCAGATCCAGAACCGCTTCGCCAAGGCAAACGGCCGCCGCATGATGTCGAAGGATATGGCGGCATGGACCGCGGTGCGCATCCTCGGCGAGGCGGCGACCCGCACGCAAGGTGCCGACCCGCGCAAGATGGCCGACTTCATCCGCTCCGACGATTTTTCGATCGCCGCGTTCAAGGGGCAGAAACTGACCTTCCGTAAGTGGAACCAGCAGTTGCGGCAGCCGATCTTCCTCGGCGACGGCCGATCGGTCGTCTCGACATCGCCGCAGGAGGGTTTTTTGCACCAGATGTCCGAGCTCGATACGCTCGGGGTCGATGAACCCGAAACAAAATGCGTGCTTAAGTAGAACCAATTGGGAGGAATTCAGTGCAGAGACGAGCTTGCGCACTTGCCATTCTCGCGACCGGCTTCATGGCCGGCCCAGCGTCGGCCTACATGGCCTATGTTTCCAACGAGAAGGACAACACGATGTCCGTCGTCGACACCGCGACGATGCAGGTGGTGAAGACCGTCAATGTCGGGCAACGTCCGCGCGGCATCACCATCTCGCATGACGGCAAGCACATTTATCTCTGCGCCAGCGACGACGATTCGATCGAGGTGATCGACACGGCGTCCCTGGAGATCGTCGATACCTTGCCCTCCGGGCCCGACCCGGAGCTCTTCGTGCTCTCGCCTGACGGCAAGACGCTTTATGTCGCCAATGAGGACGACAATCTCGTCACCGTCATCGACATCGAGAATAAGAAGGTGCTGGCTGAAATTCCGGTCGGTGTCGAACCGGAAGGCATGGGCGTCAGCCCGGACGGAAAGATCATGATCAATACGTCGGAAACGACAAACATGGCGCATTTCATCGATACGTCGACCCACGAGATCACCGACAACGTGCTGGTGGATGCGCGTCCGCGCTTCGTCGAGTTCACCCCCGACGGCAAGCAGGCCTGGGTGAGTGCCGAGATCGGCGGCACTGTTTCGGTGATCGACAATCAAACGCGCGAAGTTGTCCAGAAGATCACCTTCGAGATTGCCGGCCTGAGGGCCGAATCGATCCAGCCGGTCGGTGTGCGCATCACCGCCGACGGTAAGAAAGCCTATGTGGCGCTCGGACCGGCCAACCGCGTCGCGGTGATCAACACGCAGACATACGAGGTCGAGAAATACGTGCTGGTCGGCCAACGCGTCTGGCAGCTCGCTTTCACGCCGGACCAGAAAACCATCATCTCGACCAACGGCGTGTCGAACGACATCACCTTCATCGACGTGGAGACCGACGAGCCGGTGCAGTCGGTGACCGTCGGCGCGCTGCCATGGGGCGTCGTCGTCTCGCCCAATTGAATCAACCCAATTGAATCAAACAGACAGAAAAACAGCAGAAGGGCAGGAAATCATGCGGAAATTTCGGGCCGTCACGTTCGCTGCGCTGATGGGCATGGCACTCACGCAGGGCCAGGTCTGGGCGCAGGACGATGACGACGCAGCCGCCGGTGCGGCCACCAAAACCGACGCCAGCCCCGAAGCCGAGAAGGCAACCCGGGCCAGCAAGGACGTGCCGGAACTTATCCTCGGCAGCAAGGAAGACCAGTTCACCGCCAACCAGAAGGACTTCCAGCTGATCGCCGGCCAGGGCTATCGCTGGAAGATCACCGCGGCGGGCGGGCTGGAGTACAAATTCCATACCGACCTGTTCCGCAATGTGTGGAACAACCAGATCGTGATCAATAACCTCGAGGTGCACATGAACGGCGCACCCGCATGGCTCGAATTCGACTCCGACGGCACCATCCAGGTACAGTTCACCACCGTGAGGCCCGGCATCTACACATGGTCGGTGCCCGACCTCGCCGACAGAGGCATGAAGGGCACAATCACAATCAAGTAGGATCACCGGAAAGCGGGACCTTCGCGATCGGGCCCGGTGCGCTAGACTCCTGGTGCGCTAGGTGCGCTAGACTATCGTCGACGACAAGGAGCCAGCCGCGTGCAGCATGTGAGGACAAGCGGACCAGAAGATGAGGTGGCGGCGCTCGACGTCGCCGGCGTCAGCCATTCCTATGGTCCGAAGCGGGCGCTCAACGACGTCTCATTCTCGATCGCGCCGGCGACCTTCACCGTCCTTCTCGGCCTCAACGGCGCCGGCAAGACAACTCTGTTCTCGCTGATAAGCCATCTTTACGACACGCGCCGCGGATCGATCCGCATCTTCGGTCATGACGTCAGCCGCGCTTCTGGCGAAGCGCTCAGGCGTGTCGGCATCGTGTTCCAGGCCCGCACGCTCGACCTCGATCTCAGCGTCCACCAGAACCTCTCCTATCACGCCGCGCTGCATGGCATCGGCGGACGCGAGGCCCGGCAGCGCATTGCCGCGCTGCTCGATACGGTCGACATGCAGGGCCGTCAGCATGACAAGGCACGCAGTCTTTCCGGCGGCCAGATGCGGCGCATCGAGATCGCCAGGGCGCTGCTCCACCGCCCTTCCCTGCTGCTGCTCGACGAGGCGACCGTCGGTCTCGACATCCAGTCGCGAGCGGGCATTCTCGCCACCATCCGCAAGCTCGTCGAAACCGAGGGCATTGGCGTCCTGTGGGCGACGCATCTGATCGACGAGGTTAAAGACGGCGACCATGTCGTCGTGCTGCGGCAGGGCGAACTGGTCGCCAGGGGCAAGGTTGCCGATGTCGTCAGGACGAGCGGCGCCGGTTCGATCCGCGACGCCTTTTCGAGGCTCAGCCGCATCGAGGCAGCCGGCATCGCGGAGATATCGCCATGAGCGCTCCCGCAATGCCCGAGAAAGTCGCCGGCATCATCCCGGTGAAGTTCGAAAAATTCGGCCTGCGCCATTATCTCATTTGCCTCAAAGGCGTCGTCCTGCGGGAGTGCCTGCGCTTCCTGCACCAGCGCGAGCGCTTCATATCCTCGCTGGTTCGGCCGCTCATCTGGCTGTTCATTTTTGCCGCCGGATTCCGGCAGGTGCTCGGCGTATCGATCATCCCGCCCTACAAGACCTACGTGCTCTACGAGGTCTACATCACGCCGGGCTTGTGCGGCATGATCCTGCTGTTCTCAGGCATGCAGTCTTCGCTGTCGATGGTTTATGACCGCGAGATGGGCAACATGCGCACCCTTTTGGTCAGCCCCTTCCCGCGCTGGTTCCTGCTGGTGTCGAAGATGCTCGCCGGCGTCTCCGTATCGATTGCGCAGGTCTACGCGTTCCTGATCATTGCCTGGTTTTGGGGCGTCAAGGCGCCGCCGATCGGCTATCTCATGGTGCTGCCGGCGTTGTTCTTGTCGGGCATGATGCTTTGCGCGCTCGGCATGCTTTTGTCGTCGATGATCAAGCAGCTCGAAAATTTCGCCGGCATCATGAACTTCGTCATCTTTCCCGGCTATTTCGCCTCTCCGGCGCTCTATCCATTGTGGCGCATCCAGGAGGCGAGCCCGCTGCTCTACAAAATCTGCCTCGCCAACCCGTTCACCTATGCGGTCGAGTTGATCCGCTTCGCCTTCTACGGGCAGGTTAACTGGCTGTCGCTGGGCGTCGTCGCCGGTTGCACTGTTCTGTTCCTTGCAGCCGCCATCATCGCCTACGACCCTTCGCGCGGCCTGATGACTCGCAAACAGGACACTGGAGGAAACGCCTGATGGCACGAATGGGCCTTGTTCGCAGCCTGGCTGTGGTTGCCATGCTCACGCCGAGCGTGAACGTCGAGGCGGCGAACACCGATCCGGATTGGCCCTGCATACAGCGCAAGGTGCCGCAACTCTCGCTCGGCCAGATCTGGAACGGGCCGGAACTTCCCCCAGCGGCGAAGGACTTGTCGAAGGACCCCGCCGTCTCCGCTCTGGTCGAGCAGGTGGCAGCCCGGCGGATACCGATTGCCGAAGCCCAAAAGAAAATCAAGGATTTCGCCGCCGCCTTGCCGGCCGAGCAGCTTGCGCCGAAAATGGCGATGCTGGTGCAAGGCATGTTCGATCACATGGACGCCGAGCGTTCGCATGTAATCTCGGGCATTTCCCGTTACGCCCACAAGCAGCTCGAAATGGCCGCCGCGTTGCGCAAGGAAGCGTCCGACGTCGATGCTTTGCAGGCAAAGCCGGATGCCGATCCCGACGAGATCGAACGGCGAACCGAACAGCTGAAATTCGCAACGCGAATTTTCAACGAACGCGTCCAATCACTGACTTACGTCTGTGAGGTGCCGACGATCATCGAGCAGCGGCTTTATCAATTGTCCAAGGCGGTCTCGGAAACACTCGCCGCGAAGAAGTAGAACCTCATTCGACCTTCGCGGCGGATCTCACGATCCCCGGCCGGGCAGCACGCGCCAGCGCTGCACGAAATAACCGGGATGCGTCTCGATCCACTGGGCGACCAGCGGCTGCGCCTGCATGAAGGCGGTCCCGGGATTCATCGCCAGGCCGTCCACGATCTGTTCGCGTTGTTCACAGGTCTGCGGCACATCCGTCAGGCAGACCATCATAACGAGCGTGTAAAGCATTACCCCTTGTCCCCATCGAATCCCGAACCCCATGCCCGGGAGTTTTCAGTGATACCGACCAGTCTGCAGGGGTCGCACATACAGATTGCTTACGGCTATGAAAGGACGTGGCCCCCGCTCTTTCGCACTGCAACATAACATATCGCTTATCTAACGCCAATGATCGCCGGGACGTTCTCCAGAGAATTGCTTAGTTTTGCGCTGCCTCGATGTGGCGCCGATGTTTCCAGTGCCGATGAATCCGATCATCACGGCATGTCGTCGATGTCGTCAGACTGGCAGCCCGTTCTGTTTACGCAGGCTTTTGTCGAATGCGAATGCGGGGCGAATCGGCGCAGGAAACTGACCTGGCGCCAACAAATTGCAGGCTAGCAGAAGCGCCTTGGGGCCGCGCGCTAGCTCGCGCGACCTCCAGTGTTCGGTTCTTCGTGCGGATAGAGCTTGCCGAACAGGGGCAGGTACATCGCGCCTTTGCGCATCAGGAAGTCGTGGAACGTCGCCATGGCAGGCGAGATCGCGTGATCGCTGCGCATCACGGAAAACCATTGCCGGCGGATCGGCATGCCGACAACGTCGAGGATGACCAGCCGGCCGGCTTCGGTTTCCGCAGCGATGGTGTGGGCGGAGATGAAGGCGATGCCGAGCCCGGCCATCACCGCCTGCTTGATCGTCTCGTTCGAGTCCATCTCGACGCCGAGATCGTCGATGCGGCCGGGCACGTCGCTTAGGAATATCTCCAGAGAGATGCGCGTGCCGGAGCCGGGCTCGCGAATGAGGAAATGCTCCTCAGCGATCCGCTCCTTGGATATTTCGCGTGCCGAGGCCAGCGGGTGGTCGGGCGGCGCGATGATGACCAGCGGGTGATCGCCGAAGACCGAGGCACGCACCGGGACTTCCTTGGCCGGGCGTCCCATCAGCGCAATGTCGATGTCGTGGTTCTTCAGACTGTCGATCGTTTCGGCGCGGTTGCCGATGGCGAGCCGCATGTCGATGTCGGGATGTTCCTTCATGAAGCCGGCCATGAGCCGCGGCGCGAAATATTTGGCGGTGGAAACGACGCCCAGCCTCAAGCTGCCGATGCGCACGCCCTTGATCGCATCCATCCTGTCTTCGAGCAGGCGAAGCCGCTCTTCGATCGCCTGCGCCGTCTCGACGAAGGCCAGACCTGCGGCAGTGGGACGCATGCCGTCCGACGTCCGGTCGAACAAGGCCAGTTGGAACTCCTCCTCGACTTGCCGCAACTGGATTGTCAGCGCTGGAGGAGACAGGCCTAACGCCTTGGCCGCGCTGACGATTTTTCCGTGGCTGATGATTGCCTGAACGGTCTTGAATTGCTTGAGCGTGAGGTTTCTCATGCAACATACTAAAATTTTTTTAGTGCAGAAGTAAAGTAATAGAATTTTACTTATCCGGTGGCGTTTGTTCTCATTCTCCTGTCCGGCCGACCCGAGGAGAGGCGGCTGGATCGGGAGGTTACGATGCCAGCGGCAACGCTCGATGCTTTTCTGAATTCCTATCTCGGCCCGCCGGACGAGCTGCGCTCCGCGGTGGTGGCGACCGTCCGTCAGCTGACGCAGGCCGCTACCAATATCCGCAACACCATCAATCAAGGGGTGCTCGGCACCGCCTTTGCCGGGACCCGCGGCGCCAATGCCGATGGCGACATCCAGAAGGATCTCGACATCTTCGCCGACGACATCTTCCTCGACGCCATGCGCCACGCTCCGGTCGCGCTCTACGCCTCCGAGGAACTGGAGCAGCCGGTCCTGCTCGACAGGCAAGCGCCTCTCGCCATCGCCATCGACCCGCTCGACGGCTCCTCCAATATCGACACCAACGTGTCGATCGGAACAATTTTCTCGCTCCTCCCTGCAACTGGCGCGCCGGACGAAAATCCGGCCGCCTCTTTTTTGCAGGCAGGCGTGAACCAGCTGGGTGCCGGTTTCTTCATCTACGGGCCGCAGCTGGCGCTGGTTCTGTCGCTCGGCAGCGGTACGCATGTCTTCGTCCTCTCGACCAGGCTCGGCACCTTCGTCCAGGCCTACGAGAGCCGGATCATCCCGCAGCGCACCCAGGAGTTCGCCATCAACGCCGCCAACTACCGGCATTGGGACGAGGCAGTGCGGCTCTACATCGACGACTGCCTCGAAGGCACCGAAGGCCCACGAGAGAAGGAGTTCAACATGCGCTGGATCGCCTCCCTGGTCGCCGACTGCTATCGCATATTGATGCGAGGCGGCGTATTCCTGTATCCAGGCGACAAGCGCAAGGGTTACCGCCAGGGACGGCTCCGCCTCGTCTACGAGGCCAACCCGATCGCCTACCTCATCGAACAGGCGGCCGGTGCCGCTACCGATACGATCACCCGCATCCTCGAAATCGAACCCGAGAGCCTGCACCAGCGCGTCCCCGTGGTGTTCGGATCGGCGCGGGAAGTCGCGCGCATCACCCGCTATCACACCGAGCCCAGCGCCATCGGCGAGCGTGCGCCGCTGTTCAGCCGCCGCGGCCTGTTCAGGGCCTGAGCACCATGTCGGCAAAGCACCCCATCATCACCATCACCGGGTCGTCGGGCGCAGGCACCACCTCGGTGAAGCGCATCTTCGATCTGATCTTCCGGCGCGAGAATATCGAGGCCGCCTTCATCGAAGGCGACGCCTTCCACCGCTACGACCGCGCCACGATGAAGGCAAAGGTGGCCGAGGAGGAGAAGGCGGGCAATCCGAACTTCACCCACTTCAATGCCGCGGCCAACGAACTCGCAATCCTCGAAGAGGTGTTTGAGGAATATGGCCGCCGGGGAACCGGAAAGACCCGCACCTACATTCATGACGAGGACGAGGAGAAGCAGTACGGCACGCCGCCGGGACAATTTACCGAATGGCGCGAATTCCCGCCGAGCGATCTGCTCTTCTACGAGGGCCTGCATGGCTGCGTCGTCACCGACAAGATCAATCTGGCCAGGCACGCTGACCTCAAGATCGGCGTGGTGCCGGTCATAAATCTCGAATGGATCCAGAAGATCCATCGCGATCGGGCAACGCGCGGCTATTCCACCGAGGCGGTGATGGACGTGATCCTGCGCCGCATGCCGGACTATGTCCGCTACATCGTCCCGCAGTTCTCGCAGACCGCCATCAACTTCCAGCGCGTGCCGATCGTCGACACGTCCAACCCATTCATCGCGCGCTGGATTCCGACGCCCGACGAATCGATGCTGGTGATCCGCTTCGCCAACCCCCGCGGCATCGATTTCCCCTACCTGCTTTCGATGATCCACGACTCGTTCATGTCGCGGCCGAATTCCATAGTGGTGCCAGGCAACAAGCTCGACCTTGCCATGCAGCTGATCCTGACGCCGCTCATCCTGCAATTGATCGAACGCAAGAACCGTGTGTCGTGAGGAGGACGCCATGAACAGCCAAGCAGCAGCATTGAAGCCCGTCGCAGCCGCCTCGGAGCGCGACATGGCGAACGCCATTCGGGCACTGGCGATGGACAGCGTCCAAAAGGCCAATTCCGGTCATCCCGGCATGCCGATGGGCATGGCCGATGTCGCGACGGTACTGTTCAGCCGCTTCATCAATATCGATCCGTCGGCGCCCAACTGGCCCGATCGCGACCGCTTCGTGCTTTCGGCCGGGCACGGCTCGATGCTGCAATATGCGCTGCATTTCCTGCTCGGCTACGACGACATGCCGATCGAGGAATTGCAGCGGTTTCGTCAGCTGGGCAGCCGTACCGCCGGACATCCGGAATATGGCCATGCGCTTGGCATCGAGACGACCACCGGTCCGCTTGGACAAGGCATCTCGACCGCCGTCGGCATGGCGCTGGCCGAACGCATGCTCGCCGCCCGCCACGGCGCCGATCTCGTCGACCATTTCACCTATGTGATCGCCGGCGACGGCTGCCTGCAGGAAGGCATCAGCCATGAGGCGATCGACCTTGCCGGTCACCTGAAGCTCTCCCGGCTGATCGTCTTCTGGGACGACAATTCGATTTCGATCGACGGACCGACTTCGCTGTCGACATCGATGGACCAGGCGGCCCGGTTCAAAGCCGCCGGATGGCATGTCCAATCGGTGGACGGCCACGACACGGAAGCTGTTGGAGCGGCAATCGAAGCGGCGCAGCAGTCTGACCGGCCGTCGCTGATCGCCTGCCGCACGGTGATCGGCAAGGGCGCGCCCAATCTGGGCGGCTCGGAAAAGACGCATGGCGCACCGCTGGGCGATGCAGAGATCACCGCGACGCGCGAAAACATCGGCTGGGACTACGCGCCGTTCGAGGTGCCGGACGAGATCCTGTTCGCCTGGCGTGAGATTGCCGAGCGCGGGCAAGCAGCGCGGCGCGCCTGGGAGCAGCGGCTTGCGGCCTCGCCGCAGCGCCGGGCCCTCGAGAGCGCGGTCGCCGGCAACCTGCCCGACACGGTCTTCGATGCGCTCGGCGCTTTCCGCAAGGAGCATGTCGAGAAGGCGACCAAGGTTGCAACGCGAAAAGCCTCCGAAATGGCGCTTAGTGCGATCAACGCCGCGACCGACCTGACAGTCGGCGGCTCCGCGGATCTGACGCATTCGAACCTGACGATCACCAAGGGCATGGATCGCATAGCGCCGGATGACTATGCCGGCCGTTACATTCACTACGGCATCCGTGAGCACGGCATGGCCGCGGCCATGAACGGAATCGCGCTGCATGGCGGCTTCGTGCCTTATGGCGGCACGTTCCTGTGTTTCGCCGACTATGCGCGAGGCGCGATGCGGCTCTCGGCGCTCATGGGCCAGCGCGTCATCTATGTGATGACGCATGATTCCATCGGGCTCGGCGAGGACGGCCCGACCCACCAGCCGATCGAGCACCTGGCGATGCTGCGGGCGACGCCGAACCTCAACGTCTTCCGGCCGGCCGACATCATCGAAACGGCGGAGTGCTGGGAATTGGCGCTGAAGAGCAAGACCCGGCCGAGCGTGCTGGTGCTCTCGCGCCAGAACCTGCCGATGCTGCGCCAAGCACACAGCGAGGAGGCACACAGCGACGAGCCACACAGCGTCGAGAACCGGTCGAGCCAGGGCGCCTACATCCTGCGCGAGCCGGCCAAGCACCGCGCGGTGACGCTGATCGCCACCGGCTCGGAGGTCGAGATTGCCGTTGCCGCCGCCGAACGGCTGGAAACCGAACACGGCATCGCCGCCGCTGTCGTCTCGATGCCATGCTGGGAGCTCTTCGAGGAACAGGATGCGGACTACCGCAAGGTCGTCCTCGGCTCGGCGCCGCGCATTGCCATCGAAGCCGCGGCGCGGCTTGGCTGGGATCGCTGGATCGACGACACCGGCGCTTTCGTCGGCATGGCCGGTTTCGGCGCCAGCGCCCCTGCCCCGGATCTCTACCGGCATTTCGACATCACGCCCGAAGCCGTCGCCGCAGCGGCGCTGAAGCTCATCATCTAGGAGGACCCGACAATGGCCCGCATCACCCTTCGCCAGCTTCTCGACCATGCCGCCGAGCATGGTTACGGCGTGCCGGCATTCAACATCAACAACATGGAACAGGGCCTCGCCATCATGGAGGCGGCCAAGGCCTGCGACGCGCCGGTCATCATCCAGGCCTCGCGCGGCGCCCGCTCCTATGCCAACGACATCATGCTGGCCAAGATGATGGAGGCGTTGACCGAAATGCATCCGGCCATTCCGCTCTGCATCCATCAGGATCACGGCAACAACGAAGCCACCTGTCTTTCGGCGATCCGCCACGGCTTCACCTCGGTGATGATGGACGGCTCGCTGATGGCGGACGCCAAGACGCCGGCGAGCTACGATTACAACGTCGCCATCACCGAACGTGTCGCACGCATGGCGCATTGGGTCGGCGCTTCCGTCGAAGGCGAGCTCGGCGTGCTCGGCTCGCTGGAAACCGGCCAGGGCGAGGCCGAGGATGGCCATGGCGCCGAAGGTGCGCTTTCCCACGACCAGCTTTTGACCGATCCCGATCAGGCGGTCGACTTCGTCACCGCCACCCAGGTCGACGCGCTGGCGATCGCCTGCGGCACCTCGCACGGCGCTTACAAGTTCAGCCGCAAGCCCGACGGCGGCATCCTCGCCATGCAGGTGATCGAGGCGATCCACGAAAAGCTGCCCAACACGCATCTGGTCATGCATGGCTCGTCCTCCGTGCCGCAGGATTTGCAGGACATCATCAACAAATATGGCGGCGAGATGCCCCAGACCTTTGGCGTCCCGGTCGAGGAGATCGAGCGCGGCATCCGCTACGGCGTGCGCAAGGTCAACATCGACACCGATTGCCGCATGGCCATGGCCGGGCAGTTCCGCCGCGTCGCGACGGAGGACCCGCGCGAATTCGATCCGCGCAAATTCCTGAAACCCGCCATGGACGCCTTGCGCGATCTTTGCCGCGATCGCTTCGAGCGCTTCGGCACCGCGGGCAACGCCTCGAAGATCAGGGTTATCGCCATGGACGAGATGGCCAAACGTTACGCCGCGGGAAAGCTCGACCCGCAAATCGCAACCGCGAAAGCCGCCTGAGCGGCAAACAGGAGACCTGTTATGAACAAGATCGACATGCCGTCAGCAGGCACCCTCAAGGAAGGCAAGGAACGCTACAAGTCGGGCGTCATCCCCTACAAGAAGATGGGTTACTGGGAGCCGGACTACCGGCCCAAGGAAACCGACCTGATCGCCATGTTTCGGATCACGCCGCAGCCCGGCGTCGACCACGAGGAGGCGGCCGCCGCCGTCGCCGGTGAATCCTCTACCGCGACATGGACCGTGGTGTGGACCGACAGGCTGACCGCCTGCGAGCTCTACCGCGCCAAAGCGTTCAGATCCGAGCCGGTGCCTAACACAGGTCCCGGCACCAAGACCGAGCAACAGTACTTCGCCTACATCGCCTACGACCTCGACCTGTTCGAGCCGGGCTCAATCGCCAACCTGACTGCATCGATCATCGGCAACGTGTTCGGCTTCAAGGCAGTCAAGGCCTTGCGGCTCGAGGACATGCGCATCCCGGTGGCTTACCTCAAAACCTTCCAGGGCCCGGCGACCGGCATCGTGGTGGAACGCGAGCGGCTCGACAAGTTCGGCCGGCCGCTGCTCGGCGCGACGACGAAGCCGAAGCTTGGCCTGTCAGGCCGCAACTACGGCCGCGTCGTCTACGAGGCGCTGAAGGGTGGCCTCGACTTCGTCAAGGACGACGAGAACATCAACTCGCAGCCCTTCATGCACTGGCGCGACCGCTTCCTCTACTGCATGGAGGCTGTCAACAAGGCGTCGGCCGCTACCGGCGAAGTCAAGGGCCATTATCTCAACGTCACCGCCGGCACGATGGAGGAGATGTACGAGCGCGCCGAATTCGCAAAACAGCTTGGCTCCTGCATCATCATGATCGACCTCGTCATTGGCTACACGGCGATCCAGTCGATGGCCAAATGGGCACGCCGCAACGACATGATCCTGCACCTGCACCGCGCCGGCAACTCGACCTATTCGCGCCAGAAGAACCATGGCATGAATTTTCGCGTCATCTGCAAATGGATGCGGATGGCCGGCGTCGATCACATCCATGCCGGCACCGTGGTCGGCAAGCTGGAAGGCGACCCGCTGATGATCAAGGGTTTTTATGACACGCTGCGCGAGGAGCGCACACCGCAGAACCTCGAAACCGGGCTGTTCTTCGATCAGGAGTGGGCCTCGCTCAACAAGGTGATGCCCGTTGCCTCGGGCGGCATCCATGCCGGCCAGATGCACCAGCTGATCCATTATCTCGGCGAGGACGTCATCCTGCAGTTCGGCGGCGGCACGATCGGCCATCCGGACGGCATCCAGGCCGGCGCGACGGCCAATCGCGTCGCGTTGGAGGCGATGATCCTCGCCCGCAACGAGGGCCGCGACTATTTGCGCGAAGGGACCAAAATCCTCGAACAGGCGGCCAGATGGTGCACGCCGCTGAAGGCGGCCCTGGAGACCTGGAAGGACGTCACCTTCAACTACGAATCGACCGACACGGCCGACTTCGTGCCAACCGCAACGCCCAGCTTCTAGACGAAAGGAACCGTCGCCATGATGACCAATCCGGGAAACAAGGTCACGCAGGGACAGTTTTCGTTCCTGCCCGACCTGACCGATGAGCAGATTTCGGCGCAGATCAAATACGCGCTGAAAAACCACTGGGCGGTCAGCGTCGAGTACACGGACGATCCGCATCCTCGAAACACCTATTGGGAAATGTACGGCAACCCGATGTTCGACCTGAAGGACCCGGCGGGCATCCTGCTTGAAGTCAACAGCTGCCGGAAAGCCATGCCCAACATGTATGTCCGGGTCACCGCCTTCGATTCGACCAAGGGCTGGGAAGCGCCGCGCATGTCGTTCATCGTCAACCGGCCGCCCAACGAACCCGGGTTCCGGCTGCTGCGCCAGGAGCGCGACGGCCGCAGCCAGGGTTATTCGATCGTGCCTTATGCGACCGACAGGCCCGAAGGCGAGCGGAGCTAGCCGAAACCATGCTGGACGCGATAGCAAAGGGCGCTGCCGCGCAGGACGAATCGGTTGATCTGCAGGCCGAGTTCGAGGCGTCTAACATCGACGAAGTGATGGACAAGCTCGACCGCGAACTCGTTGGCCTGAAGCCCATCAAGACCCGCATCCGCGAAATCGCGGCGCTGCTCCTGGTCGACCGACTTCGCCGCAAGTTCGGCCTGACCTCGGGCGCGCCGACGCTGCACATGAACTTTACGGGAAATCCCGGTACCGGAAAGACCACCGTTGCGCTCAGGATGGCCGAAATCCTGCATCTTCTCGGCTATGTCCGCGAAGGCCATATGGTCGCGGTGACGCGAGACGATCTCGTCGGCCAGTATGTCGGCCACACCGCGCCCAAAACCCGCGAAGTGATCAAGCGCGCCATGGGCGGGGTGCTTTTCATCGACGAGGCCTACTATCTCTACAAGCCCGAGAACGAACGCGACTACGGCCAGGAATCGATCGAAATCCTGCTGCAATGCATGGAAAACAACCGTGACGATCTGGTCGTGATTCTTGCCGGTTACAAGAACAAGATGGACCGCTTCTTCGACAGCAATCCCGGCATGCGCTCGCGCATCGCCCACCACCTCGATTTTCCCGACTACGGCGTCAGCGAACTCAAATCGATCGCCGAGATCATGCTGGCGGAACAGAATTATCGTCTCAGCGAGGCGGCGGCCAAGGCGCTCGAAGAGTATCTCCCGATCCGCATGCGGCTGCCGCATTTCTCCAACGCCCGCTCGGTCCGCAATGGGCTCGACCGGGCGCGGCTTCGCCAGGCCAACCGGCTTTTCGCGTCGCGCGACCGGGCGTTGACGAAAACCGACCTTATCACCATTGAAGAATCCGATATTCGCGGCAGCCGCGTGTTCGCGGAAGGTAAGCTCGAAGGCGAACCGGAGACGAAGGCGCGCTGACAACATGACGCCGGTTGGTGTGCAGCGACCGGAAACGGTAGACAGAATGGGAGCCGACGACCATGCGTACTAAGACAATCATCGCGCCCTCGGTGCTTTCTGCGGATTTCTCGCGGCTCGGCGACGAGGTCGAAACGGTCGTCCGGGCGGGTGCCGACTGGATCCATCTCGACGTGATGGACGGCCATTTCGTGCCCAACATCACCTTCGGCCCGCCGGTGATCAAGGCGATCCGCGACCGAACGGACAAGATCTTCGACTGCCATCTGATGATCGCGCCGGCCGATGCCTATCTCGCCGCCTTCGCCGATGCCGGCTGCGACATCATCACGGTGCATGCCGAGGCCGGGCCGCATCTCGATCGTTCGCTGCAGGCGATCAGGAATCTCGGCAAGAAGGCCGGCGTATCGCTGAACCCGTCGACGCCGGAAAGTGTCATCGAATATGTGCTCGACCGGCTAGATCTGGTGCTTCTGATGACAGTCAATCCGGGTTTCGGCGGCCAGGCTTTCATTCCGGCGGTCGTCGACAAGGTCAGGCGGATCAAGGCACTGATCGGCAACCGCCCGATCGACATCGAGATCGACGGCGGCGTCACGCCCGAAACCGCGCCCCTGGTCACAGCGGCCGGCGCCAATGTGCTGGTTGCCGGCTCGGCCATTTTCAAGGGTGGCACCGAGGCTGCCTATCGCGCCAATATCGGCGCCATCAGACAGGCAGCCGACGGTGCGATCCGGAACGCCGCGTAAACCATTTCATCGGAGGGCAACATGGGGGCGATCCCACCTGTCTGCGATTTCGGCTGGCAAGCCATCGATGCCGTTTTGCCCGGCATCGACGGCAAATCGCACTCGATCTTCAGCCACGCCGGCCCGAACGGGCTGGTCGTAGCCTTCATCTGCAACCACTGCCCTTATGTGAAGGCGGTGATTTCACGCATCGTCCGCGATGCCAACGATCTCAAGCCCGAAGGCATCGGCTTTGTCGCGATCAATTCCAACGATGCCGACGCCTATCCGGATGATTCCTTCGACAACATGAAGCTCTTCGCCAGGACGAACGGCTTCACTTTCCCCTACCTCCACGACGAGCGCCAGACCGTGGCGCGTGCCTATGGAGCCGTTTGCACTCCGGATTTCTTCGGGCTCAACAGCGAGTTGACGCTGCAATATCGCGGCCGGCTGGACGCGACGCGACGCGACGCCGGACCGCCCGGGCTGAGACGCGACCTGTTCGAGGCGATGAAGCAAATTGCCCGAACCGGCGACGGGCCGCTCGACCAGATCGCTTCGATCGGCTGCTCGATCAAGTGGAAGGACGCCGCATGAACGTCGGCATGGGTAGGCGGTTTCGATCGTCGAAAGCGATCCTGTTCGACCTCGACGGCACGCTGGTCGATTCGGCGCCTGATATAACGGCCGCAGTCAACGAGTTGCTGGCCGGCCGCGATCTGCCGCCGCTGCGCGTGGAACAGGTTAAGGCCATGATCGGCGGCGGCGTCAGGAAACTGGTCGAGCGAGCCTTCACCGCTTCCGGTACGCCGCTCCTCGGCAGCGCGCTTGACGAGGCCAACCGCGTCATGGCGCCGATCTACCGCAGACATCTCACCGGCCTGACGACGCTGATGCCTGGCGTCAGGGAGGTTCTCACCCACTTCCACTTGAGCGGAATAGCCATGGGTGTGGTGACCAACAAGCCGCAGTTGGCGGCTCGCGAAATCCTGCTGCATTTTGGGCTGACGGAACACCTTGGCGCGATCGTTGGCGGAGACGCGGTGACATACCTGAAACCGGCGCCCGACGCTCTGCTGCTGGCGCTCGACCAGCTTCAGGTCGAACCTCGTGACGCGCTGATGGTCGGAGACAGCGGCGCCGACGTGGCTGCCGCGCGCGCCGCCGGCATGCCCATCATTCTGCTGCGTGGCGGCTACACCCAAATTCCGGTTGAAGAGCTTGGCGCCGATCTCGTTTGCGACAACCTGTTCGACCTGCCTTCCGCGATGCGCAGGCTGCAAGACGCCGCCTGACCGGCGCCAACCACCAGGCGGGCGCCGGCCGAACGCAGTTTCGAACGGCCGGCGAAGTCGCGTTGTTTCCGGGGAAGAACAGGGTTACTTCATGCGGAAGAACCGGGTCATTTGGAGAATTGTTTCAGATAGGCGATGACGTTGGCGAGGTCCTCATCCTTCTTGAGGCCGGGAAACGCCATCTTCGTACCTTTGATCATAGCCTTCGGGTCGCGAAGGTAGGCCGTCAGCGTGGCGTCATCCC